>NZ_JBSSEL010000013.1:0-150822 GCF_054061655.1 Pedobacter sp. UYEF25
CTACCATTGTAAACCAGTTGCAGGACTAAAAATAAACTGTAAACCTATTGCAGGATTAATAAATTAAAATGTAAACTTTTTTTAGGACGAGTCATAACGCTGCAAATCCTCGCTCGTCCCTCGCTGTGGGTTTTCCGCTCCTATCCCTCACGCAAAAATCAATCGGCCACCAAAAATTTGCCGACCAGGGGTTTTGAGCGTTGTGACGTTGAATTTAAATTTGGGATTTTCAACGTCGAGGAATATTTACATTATATGGGTTTATTCAAAATTCATTTTCTATCGTACGTATTTACAGGGAAAATTTAATCTAAACATAATTTTATTAAATTGGAAAACAGAGTTGAAGAATAACTTGATAACTTTGAATTTATACATCGATTTTAGCTATATGACTTTAACTCAATTAGAATATATTGTTGCAGTAGATACTTACAGAAGTTTTGTTGCAGCCGCAGAAAAATGTTTCGTTACTCAGCCGACTTTAAGTATGCAAGTTCAAAAATTAGAAGACATGTTAAACGTTAAAATATTCGATAGAAGTACACAGCCCGTAAATCCAACTGAAATTGGCGTACACATCATCGCGCAAGCCAGAACCATTTTGCAAGAAGCCGGTAAAGTTAAAGAATTGATTAGTGCACAAAAATTAGAAGTATCTGGCGAGTTAAAAATTGGGGTAATCCCAACAGTTGCACCTTATTTACTTCCGAAGGTTATTGCAAATATGCTCTCGAAATATCCCGATTTAAAACTTATGATTTGGGAATATACCACAGAAGATATACTGATGCATTTAAAAACAGGCGTATTAGATTGCGGCATTCTTGCTACGCCTTTAATAGATGCGAACATAATCGAAAATGTACTTTACTATGAGAATTTTGTTGCTTATTTGAATAAAGGCAGCAAGCTCTATAAAAAAAAACTTATAGACCCAATAGAATTAAACGACGAAAATGTTTGGGTACTGAATGAAGGCCACTGTATGCGTAATCAAGTGTTGAACATCTGTCGATCTACAAAAAACAATAGGCTTCAAGGTTTAGAATACAATACGGGAAGTGTAGAAACGCTGGTTAGAATGGTGGATTTAAATGGCGGCGCCACCTTGTTGCCAGAGCTAGGGGCAGAAGAGCTGACGGGAAAACAGAAAGGTAGACTACGTAGTTTCAAAGTTCCCGAACCCGTTAGAGAAATTAGTTTAGTGACCCATAAAAACTTTATAAAGCACAGAATGCTAAATCTTTTTAAAACGGAAATTCTAGAAACCATCCCAAAACACATGAAAAACAAGAAGAAGAAGGATGTGGTTAGCGTGTAATAATTAGCATAGCTTTACATGCAGGAATTATGAAAGAAAGTGGTTTGGAGATTTAGATTAGCTTTCAGATTAGTTTCTTGAAAACCATAATTCAGTGTCCTAACTGAGGAATATCCATTACCTCTACTTCTGCTGAGCATAAACGCTACTTTTATCGGTTTGCAAAGCCGAATTTTTTGCTTTTATATTTAAGGCAAATTGGGCGATTGCGCAAAAACCTAATAGCTAGTGCCTGTAGCCGAGCTCATTAATTCTAAACTTTCATTCTGTCCCACCCTTAAAATCACCGGAAAAATCACCTCTTTTTTTAAATTATCTCCCCAAGCTTCTTTCAATTCAGTTAACACAAACTCTATAGGGTTTCTTTCATTTGCATTTTTATAGTGCTGCAATGCAGACCAAGTATTCAAGTAACCGATAAGTTCGTCGAATGTCCAATAGCCTTTAATTTCGAATTTAGGCGTTTCGATTTCATTAAATGGAAACGGAATAGAAGTATAGTTTTCTTCTATATACTTTCGCTCAGCGTCCCAGTATTTTCCTAAAATTTGTTCGTAAAGTTTCCATATCACGGCATCCACTGCTTTATCAATTGTCATCAACCCATAGCCAAAAACAGCCACAATACCGTTCGGTTTTAAGGTTCGGCTTACCTGTGCGTAAAACGAATCGAAATTAAACCAATGAACGGCCTGCCCTATGGTGATGAGATCAAACTCCTGATCTGAAAAAACTGGTTCTTCAGCCGCAGCAAGCTGATAAATAACATTGGGTAATGCCAAGGCATTTTTCAACTGGTTTTCGCTAATGTCTGTGGCTTGAACCAGCTTAAACTGTTGAGCCAATATCCTTGCAACCTGTCCGTTTCCTGTGGCGCAATCCCAAGCACAGTTTTTATATGGGATAAGTTTATATAGATAGTCAAACAGTGCGGTTGGATAATTTGGGCGATAAACTGCATATTGAGCAGATTGCTTGGAAAAATTGTCTTTCATTTTCTTATGTTAACTTGGTAAATTGCCGGACAAGGAGTGACCTACATAAAACATAAAAAAGGATTTACAGTTTTATTAAAAAGATAGCTTTATCTATAAATTAATATATTTACCGTTTTTATGCAAAATTTAGCCCCTTTAGCCGAGCGCCTGCGGCCCAAAAATCTAAGTGAATATGTTGGTCAAACTCATCTGGTGGGCGATAACGCAGTGTTGCGAAAAGCCATAGAAAGCGGACAACTTCCATCGATGATTTTTTGGGGGCCACCGGGTGTTGGGAAAACCACGTTGGCATACATTATATCTCAAGCATTAGATAGGCCATTCTTCAATTTAAGCGCAATAAATAGCGGCGTAAAAGACATTAGAGAAATTATAGAAAAAGCGTCGGGCCTAAAAGACAGTTTGCTTGGAAAGCCTATTTTATTCATCGATGAAATTCATCGCTTTAGCAAATCACAACAAGACAGTTTATTGGGAGCAGTGGAGCGAGGGATTATCACGCTGATTGGTGCAACGACAGAAAATCCATCTTTTGAAGTGATTTCTGCGTTGCTTTCTCGCTGCCAGGTGTATATTTTGCAACCGCTTACAGAAGCAGAATTGGTCGGATTGCTCGATACAGCACTAAAACAAGATAAAATTCTGGCTGCTAAGCATATCAAGATAAAAGATTATGAAGCCCTTATTCGCCTCTCTGGCGGAGACGCGCGCAAGCTGCTTAACGTTTTAGAGATTGCCATAAATGGAATAGGCGGGGAGGAAATCTTAATCACCAACGAAAATGTATTGGAGCACGCTCAACAAAACCTTGCCTTATACGATAAAGCCGGCGAACAACATTATGACATTATCTCCGCATTTATAAAATCCATCCGCGGAAGCGATCCAAATGCTGCTGTTTACTGGTTGGCCAGAATGATAGAAGGAGGTGAAGATCCGCTTTTTATTGCCCGCAGATTGCTTATCCTTTCCTCCGAAGACATAGGGAACGCCAATCCGAATGCATTGTTGCTCGCAAACAACTGCTTTGCGGCTGTAAATGTTATCGGCTACCCAGAGGCAAGGATTATTTTGTCTCAGTGCGTAACCTATCTCGCAAGTTCTGCAAAAAGCAACGCTGCATATCAAGCAATTGGTAAAGCGCAGTCGTTGGTTAAGCAAACGGGCAACCTACCTGTGCCGTTGCATTTGAGAAATGCCCCTACCAAGTTGATGAAAAATATCGGTTATGGAAAGGATTATCAGTACTCGCATGGGTATGAGGGCAATTTTTCTGCGCAAGAATATCTGCCGGAAAGTATCAGCGGCACCACTTTATACGAACCTGGCAACAATGCGGCGGAAACCAAATTGAGGGAAACATTAAAGCACAACTGGAAAGACAAATACAATTATTAAATTATTGTAATAATTTTTTATGTTTGTTGTCAAACAGATACTAAACTCCAACGTCACTATGCTGTCTATTTTTTTAAATCATCAATGGAAATCTTTTTGGCGTTCAAGAAATAAAGCAGGAAGCATTGCTAGCCAACTCATTATAGGCTTTTTTATTTTATATTTTATGGCCATCGCCATTTTTATTGGCATAGCAATGGCTCCTATTTTAACAAAGGTTTTTCCCGGTCAATCTGCTGTTGTTAGTTTCAACGGACTAATTTTATATTATTTTGCAGCTGATTTTTTGATGCGGATGCAATTGCAAGAGCTGCCGACATTAAGCATTATCCCTTATCTCCATTTAAAGATAAAAAAAACGGAAATTGTAAGATTTTTAAATGTTAAATCTCTTTTCACGGGATTTAACCTACTTCCGATCTTTATATTTTTCCCTTTCATTTTTGTAAAAATCGCGCCGACTTACGGTATCGTGGTTTGTGCCATGTATATTGTTGCAATAATTTCTTTTTCTATTTTTAATAATTTTCTAGCGCTCTATGTAAAGCGTAAGTCTATTGCAAATGCCACATATACGCTGGTAGGTTTTGCCATACTTGTTGCGCTAGGTTTATTAGATTATTTTAAAGTTATATCCATATTAGCTGCTTCTGCATCTGTTTTTGGCTTTATTGCTAAGTATCCGTTAACCGCATTTATATTTACCATTGCAGCAATCGGGTTGTTTTTGCTCAATTCTAAATACCTTTTAAGCAATTTATATGTAGAGGAATTAGGTAGCAAAACAGAAAAGAAAGTAAGTACAGATTATGCATTCCTAAATAGATTTGGAAAAGTTGGAGAGCTCGCCGCGCTTGAATTAAAACTAATTTTGCGCCATAAAAGACCCCGTTCTGCAATGATTATGGGTTGCCTTTTTTTATTTTATGGTTTTTTATTTTACAAAAAAGAAGCCATCGGCAGAGATGCATTTGGCATGATGATGTTCGGCGCAATTTTCATGACCGGAATATCTGTAATTATATATGGTCAATTTATGTTTGCTTGGCAAAGCGCCCATTTCGACGGCTTATTGAGTAGTAAAATAAATTTGAAAAACTTTATCAAAGCAAAATTTCTGCTCTTCACCATTGGCTGTACCATCATTACCATATTAGCAAGTTTTTATGGGTTTCTAAGCCCGAAGCTTATTCTATTACAAATCGTAGCCTATGTGTACAACATCGGTTTTGGAACAGTGGTAGTACTTTATCTCGCCACTTTAAATTACAAGCGCCTAGACATTAACAAAGCGGCGAGTTTTAATTATCAAGGCACGGGTGCCACACAGTGGCTGCTTATGTTCCCATATGCACTTACTCCGATATTAATTTATCTCCCGTTTGGCATCGCTAACCTTCCATATTATGGTCTGCTGGCCGTTTTTATTTTCGGCTCGGTTATGCTGCTGATGAGAAACTTTTGGGTAGACTTCCTGACAAAGAGATTTGAAAAACAACGTTATAAAATAGCCGAAGGCTTTAGAGAATAATTATGGTGTTAGAAATTAATAATTTAAAGAAAATTTACGGAGATAAAACCGTTGTAGACATTCCGTCCCTGAAGATTAAGGCTGGAGAAACTGTTGGCTTAGTGGGAAATAACGGTGCGGGTAAGACCACGTTTTTTAGAATGCTTTTAGATTTAATACGCCCTTCTGAAGGAGAAGTGCTGTCGAAAACTGAAAATGTGATGCTTAGCAGCACTTGGAAAGATTATACCGCTTCATTTTTGGATGAAGGTTTTTTGATAGACTATTTAACGCCCGAAGAGTATTTTATTTTCGTAGGAAGTTTGCACGATTTAAGTATTGGCGATGTACAAGCCTATTTGAATAAATACCATGAGTTTTTTAATGGCGAGGTGCTAAACAGTGGTAAATACATTCGCGATTTTAGCAAAGGCAACCAAAATAAAGTAGGAATCGCGGCAGCGCTTATGCAAAAACCAGAAATTCTGATTTTGGATGAACCCTTCGCAAATCTAGATCCTACCACACAAATTAGACTTAAAAAGTTACTTAAAGAACAAGCTGGCCAAATGACTACATTTATCTCAAGCCATGATTTGAGCCATGTTACAGAGGTTTGTAACCGCATAGTTCTTTTAGAAAAAGGGAAGGTGATTAAAGATTTCGAAACCGACGAAAATTCGTTGAGAGAGTTAGAAAGCTATTTCTCTGCTTAAAGTTTGTACTAGAAATAATACAATTGCTAAGCTTGCTGAGCAAAATAACAGTTACACTTTTAATACGCTACTCTTTTATGGCGATCAATACTCAAAAAGTTTAAAAATTCATCCGTTTCTACTTTTTGGCATTGTGTTTGAATATCTTCGATAAATCACAAACTTAAAAAAATTATGAATATTTCGAAATTAAGAATAGCCACACTAAGCATAGGATTGGCAATTGGAGCAATGGGGCTTCAAAGCTGCGATAGTTTAACAAAAACACAAAAAGGAGCCGGTATCGGAGCAGCAGCTGGTGGTATTGTCGGTGCATTGATTGGAAAAAAAGCAGGAAATACAGCGGTTGGGGCTTTAATTGGTGGCGCAATAGGTGGTACTGCTGGCGCTTTTATAGGAAGGAGAATGGATAAACAAGCTGCAGAAATACAAAAAGCGATTCCTAACGCAGAAGTAATACGCGAAGGTGAGGGCATTATTGTGAAGTTCGACAGTGGCATTTTGTTCGATTTTGATAAGTATGCCTTGAAGGACAATGCAAAAACGAATATTCAAAGTTTGGCAGCATCTTTAAACCAGTACCCAAATACCAATATCAAGGTTATTGGCCATACCGATAGCGTTGGTGCGGTAAATTACAACCAAAAATTATCAGAAAGAAGAGCGGCAGCGGTTAAAGCATATGCAGTTTCTCAAGGTGTCCCATCTAATAGGTTAGAAACAATGGGTAAAGGTTCTACAGAGCCGATTGCAAGTAACGCAAGTGATGCAGGACGTGCAGAAAACCGCAGGGTAGAAATTGTAATCGTTGCAAACGATCAGTTAAAACAAGAAGCAAAAACTCAAGGATAATATAAATTTATTTTTAAGATGAAAAGCTCCGACAAAATCGGAGCTTTTTTGTTTTGGCAACTAGTTGTAAATGTCTTCAAAATAGCCAACAACGAGAGATTTCATCAACATCTCCTGTTCCATTGAGGTATAAGGAGGTATTGGCCGCATTAACTTCCAATGTGGCCAACCGTCTTGGTCCAACCCTTCCAGCTCGTAAAATCCCATTTCGCTAAGCAGCCTGCAAGTTGCTACATGCATCAGTTCCTCTTTTTGCCGTTTGCTGTATTTTCTAGTTCCTTTTCCAAGTTCTTGTACGCCAATTAAAAATAGCATTACTTTAAGATCTGGAAAGTCTGAATCGAATTCTTTCGCAATCTTTTGTTGCAGTGCCTTCCACTTTGCATTTACTTCCGAAGGTGTCATATGGGCAAAGGTAAGATTAAAAAAGATGTAATATAAACATATAAAACGTTCTATAATTGTATTTTTGAGCATAACCCGTTATCATGAACAATTCGTACGAAAGAAAAATAACTGTTGGATTGCTTGCTTATGGCATGTCTGGAAAAGTTTTCCAAGCACCGTTTTTTTCAACCCATCCAGGGTTTAATTTAAAAGCCGTTGTAGAGCGTAATGCACAGAATGCGCAGATAGATTACCCAAACATTTTATCTTACAACAGCGTTGAAAAACTTTTTGCAGATGATGAAATCGATTTGGTAGTTGTTAATACCCCAAATTTCCTTCACTTCGAACATGTTAAATTAGCACTTAGCAGTGGCAAACATGTATTGGTAGAAAAACCGTTTACAGCAACATCGAAGCAAGCCAAAGAACTTTTTACGCTCGCCGACAAACAAGGTAAAAAGATTTTCTTTTTTCAGAACAGGAGATACGATGGCGATTTCCTATCAGTTAAGAAAGTATTAGAAAGCGGCATTTTAGGCAAACTAAATGAATTGCACATACGATATGATCGGTTTAGGAATTTTGTTGGTCCGAAAAAGTTTAAAGAAACGCCAATGGCAGCAAGCGGTTTGCTGTACGATCTAGGACCTCATTTGTTAGATCAAGTGATCAGCTTATTTGGCGCGCCGCTTAATTATCATAAAATTTTAGGAAAAAATAGACCTGACACGCAGGTGGATGATTTCTTCAGCATACAATTAACCTACCCTGAGAGCGTCTATATTTTTGTAACTTCTAGTATGCTTGTCGTTGAGCCGCAACCTTGTTTTGTACTTCACGGCGCCAACGGTACGTTTGTAAAAGACCGATCTGATGCCCAGGAAAATCAACTGATAGCAGGTGTTAGACCGAATAGCCCAACCTACGGCTTAGAGGAGAAAAATTCAGAAGGGATATTAACCACAATAAACGAGGCTGGTGAAAAATTAAAACAATTTGTGCCTTCAGAGCGGGGCAATTATATGCCTTTATTTGAATCTGTTTATCAAGGCATCACGAATGACGAGGCGTTTCCAATTACGCGGGCACAGGTATTGTTGCAACTAGAAATTTTAGAAAACTAATCTGTAACTATTTTATAATTAAGCATAATGAGCAATTTGCCTTGGGTGTATTTGGTGCCAATCTTTTTTTTGAGTTTGTATTTTATTCTCAAAAAGAAGAAGGTTAATTTGGTTAAGGTTACAGATGAAGATCGGCAAATACTAAATGATAAAGTGTCATTTTACCAGCGATTGGACACTTCCGATAAGGTAAAATTCGAAGGTAAAATCGAAGCTTTTCTTGGTAGTACTAAAATAGAAGGCATAGAAATCGAGATTACAGCTTTAGATGAGATGCTGATTGCTGCAAGTGCAATTATTCCTATTTTCGGTTTTGAGGACTGGAAATACAAAAACTTAACGTCGGTGCTGTTATATCCAGATACGTTTAACGCGGAATTTCAGTTCAACAATTCCAAGGATTTAGAAAGTGTTGGACAGGTACTTGGTGGCAACCGGAACATTATGGGAATGGTTGGTAGTGGTTTTATGAACGGTCAAATGATTTTATCTAGGGCAGCGCTGATCCATGGATTTGCAAATGCCGTAGATGCTGAGAATACAGGAATTCATGAGTTTGTTCATTTATTGGATAAGTCAGACGGTGCAGCGGACGGCATTCCAGAAAATCTTCTCGCACATCGATATACGCTGCCATGGTTGAAGATGATGCACGAAGAAATGGATAGGATCTCCAAAAATAAATCAGAAATAAACCCGTACGCATCTGTAAATGAAGCAGAATTTTTTGCTGTAACTTCAGAATATTTTTTCGAACGCCCCGATAAGCTTAAAGAACATCATCCAGAAATATACGAACTTTTATCAATGATTTTTGCTCAAAATCCAGCCAATTAAAGCCGTTTTATTTTATAAACTTCCTGTAAGTGCTACCATAAATTCAGTGGTAATCTCTATATGTGGTATGTGTCCGCAGCCATCAAATTCTACTAGTTTGGCGCCAGGAATCCTCGCTGCAGTCTGCTTTCCTAAAAATCTATATTGGCCGTGCAGGGTTTGCTGGGCAGGAGACAATAGATTTTTTCCAACAATGGTTTTATCTTCCTTCCCGATGAATAATACAGTTGGCACGCGCAGATTTTGAAATTCGTAAAACACCGGTTGCTCATAAATCATCGTATAGATTTCGGCAGCAATTTTTGCATAACGGGGAAAATCAGCACTTAACGTAACGCCCGCAGCGACGCTGACCAATTGTTCATAAGGCGCCTTCCAAACGGTAAAATAAGACGAACGATAATAATTTCTAATACTTGCAGCGGTCGCCTTCAGTTCATTTTGATATTGTTGTTCGGTACTAATATAGGGCACAAAAGTTCTGTAATCTTCTAAACCAATCGGATCTTCTAACAAAAGTTTTTCCGTTTTTTCCGGATACATCAACGCAAATCTCGTCGCCAACATGCCGCCCATACTGTGCCCTAAAATACTTGCTTTTGCGATACCTAACGTATCTAATAACCTCTTATTCCACGCTGCCAATTGATGGAAGCTGTAATGAATAAACGCTTTCGAAGACCTACCAAAACCGATTTGGTCTGGTGCAATTACTCTAAAGCCAGCTGCTGTTAAACCTTTAATCACCTCGCCCCAATAGTAACCGCCAAAATTCTTTCCATGAAAAAGTACAACAGTTCTGCCGTTTGGCCTATTGGTTGGTGCTACATCCATGTAAGCCATTCTTAAATCTTGGCCCTCTGTATGAATTGGAAAATATTTAACCACATATGGATATGGAACATTTTCCAACGTGATAGAAAGGGTATCCATCTTTTGAGCCATACAATAAGCTGCGGTCGATATCAATACAGTGAAAACCAAAAGTGTTTTTTTCATACAGTAATAACGTTGTTTAAACATTTTTGCCAATTTAGCATATTTTTTTTTAGGACAAAGTTTTGGCTTTTCTACGAAAAACCGATCGCCTTTGCCTTTTACTTCTTCATCAACATAATTTGGGCGTTCCCTTCGGGCAGGCTTTCCGTTCCAATCTTTTTGTTCGTTCCTCTCAAAAAGGATTTTTTCTTCAATCCTTAACGCAGGATTGAACCAATTCATGCGCGACTATTAGACTGTATCAAAATTGATAGAATCTCTATAAAGAAAAATCCAAATAAAGCGATGATGCCTGACTCCATTTCTTTTTTTTAAAACAACCAGGCTTTAAAATTGTCTTTTTTGTGAATTATAAAATAGAATATGGAATATAGAAAAATAGGACATTCAGATTTAGAACTTTCTGTCATCACTTTCGGCGCTTGGGCTGCTGGGGGGTGGATGTGGGGAAGTACTGATAGAAACGAAGCCAAAGAAGCAATTAAAGCAAGTTATGATTTAGGCGTTACAAGCATAGATACCGCACCGATTTACGGTCAGGGAGAGAGCGAAGAAATTGTAGCTGATGCCATTAAAGGCATCGGTAGAGACAAGATTCAGCTGCTTACAAAATTTGGCATGCGTTGGGACTTGAATAAAGGTAAGCTTGCCATGAAGAGTAAAGATAACGATGGCAAAGCTATTGATGTGTATAAATACGCAGGAAAGGAAAGCGTTATTTATGAATGTGAGCAGTCGTTAAAAAGGTTAAAAACGGATTATATAGATCTTTATCAAATTCATTGGCCAGATGAGACCACGCCTATGGATGAAACAATGGAAGCGGTTGAAAGCTTAATTAAAGAAGGAAAAGTGCGTTTTGCAGACGTTTGTAATTACAACGCCAATCAGGTAAAAGAAGCTTGCGAAACTCTAAATATCATCTCCGATCAAATTCCTTTTAGTATGGTTAATCGAGGTGTAGAAGAAAAAACAGTTCCGTATTGTATCGAACATCAAAAATCTATTTTGGCCTACAGCCCAATGGAACGCGGCTTACTGACTGGTAAGATTACCGAGGATTATAAGTTCGAAGATGGAGATCATCGAAAAGACAATAAATTTTTTGAGGAGGAGAACGTTAAGAAAACGAATGCTTTTTTAGCTAAAATTAAACCAATTGCAGATGATAAAGGCGTAAGTTTGTCGCAACTGGTATTGCGTTGGACGATAGAACAGCCGGGAATAACGATTGCACTTGTGGGTGCACGCAACGCCAAGCAATCTATCCAAAATGCAAAGGCGGTAAATGTTAAACTTAGCAAAGAAGAGTTGACATTTATTACCAAAGAATTGGATGATTCAGCATTAAAATTTTAGTTAGAAAAACATTATCAATGTCAAAATTATTTTCTCCATTAACGATTAAGGACGTAACTTTTAAAAATCGAATCGTAATTTCTCCAATGTGTCAATATTCTTCGGTAGATGGGTTTGCTACAGATTGGCATTTGGTTCATTTAGGCAGTCGGGCTGTCGGTGGGGCAAGTTTAATTATTCAGGAGGCATCTGCAGTGGCAGAAAATGGAAGGATTACATACGGCGATTTGGGTATCTGGAAAGATGATCATATTGAAAAACTAAAGCAAATTGTAGATTTTATTCATCAGAATGGGTCTATTGCCGGAATTCAGCTGGCACATGCCGGTCGCAAGGCGAGTTGCGAGGTGCCTTGGCATGGAGGTGAGCAGATAAAAGAGGGCAGTAACAGCTGGCTTCCGGTTGCACCTTCTGCTCAGCCGTTTAAATCAGATCAGCGTACTCCTCACCAACTTTCCGTTGAAGAAATAAAGCAGATTACGTTAGATTTTGTGAATGCAACCACACGGTCTGTAAAAGCTGGTTATAAAGTGTTGGAAATCCATGCCGCACATGGATATTTAATGCATGAGTTTTTTAGTCCACTTAGCAACAGCCGTACGGATGAATATGGCGGTAGTTTTGAAAATCGAATTCGTTTTACAGTGGAAATAGTAGAAGCCATAAAAACTGTGTGGCCAGAAAACCTTCCGCTTTTTGTACGGATATCTGCTACAGATTGGACAGAAAATGGATGGAACGCAGATGATTCCGTAAAATTATCGACAGTATTAAAGCACATGGGAGTAGACTTAATAGATACCTCTTCTGGCGGAAATGTTCCGGATGCAGTTATTCCCGCTGGGCCAAATTATCAGGTTTCTTTTGCAAAAAAGATAAAACAAGAAGCGAAAATTGCAACCGGCGCTGTCGGCGTTATTACGGAAGCGAAACAGGCAGAAAACATACTAGAATCAGAAGAGGCAGACATGATTTTCATCGCAAGAGAGTCATTACGTCAACCCTATTTCCCTATGCAAGCAGCTAAAGCATTGGGAGATGACATTGAATGGCCTGTGCAATACGTAAGGGCGAAGCGCTAAGGATATCGGGTTATTTTATATACTGAAGAAATCATCACCTACCGATTGATTAAAAAACCCATCAAAGATTTTAAATCCTTGATGGGTTTAATTTTTAAATTCGTCCTTTTTCTATTTTTTTAACACATTATTCCTTTAATTCACAAGCGTAAAAGGCAAATAAATTCCGAATGTAATGTTTCTACCCGAATTGTAAACACCTAGATTAGGTTGGGTTTGATCAAACCTGCCCGGTTTAAACCTACTTAGCGCATTATAATATTTCTGGTCTAATAGGTTATTTCCTGCAATAGAAAGTTTTACAGGCTGTTTACCGAGTTTAATAGTTGCGCCAATTCCCGCATTCAGCAAAGTATATCCGCTTGTTGGAGTTTCAAATATTTGATCTACCCTTGTCTGCTTAAAAGCTGAAGTTATTCCCACAGAAAAGTAAGTATCTGCAACTGTTCTAAACTTTGGCTCGAACCTAAGTTCGTTGCGTAAACTTGCAGCAGGAATAAAGGACAATGGTTTATTTAAGCTTTGATTTTGCGCGTGTACATACCCAAACGTATTCTCAAAATGGATGAAGGGAACAGGATGAATAGTTAAACTAGCTTCCGCACCGTATAAGTTTGCATTTACTTGTCCGTAGCGATATACCGCATAGGTAGTTCCATCTACGGTTTTCCGTTCTCCATTATTTGAGGCATAAATAAAATTATGGATGTAGTTGTTGTAGATGCTAGCGCTTACGTTAATTATAGTTGCATCATACTCTAACGAGGCATCGGTCTGGTAACTTTGCTCTGGATTTAGAGTTGGATTCCCTATTTCGTACCTAAAAGATCCTTCATGCACACCATTGCTTCCCAATTCTGCGGGATTTGGCGCCCTAAATGCTGACCCAACATTTGCTTTAAAGTTTAATTGATCATTAAACTGATGCGTAAAGCCTACCGCTCCACTTACATTCGAAAACTTATTGGTAAAAGGGGCAAATTTTTCGGCATCATCTACAAATAATTGTTTGCCGTCATTTTTACGGTAATCATATCTTGCACCCAGACTTAACGTATTGGTTTCCCAGTTTTTCTTGGCATATACAAATCCACCAATACCATAAGTATCATAGGCAGGAACCAAAAACTCTGTTCCTTTATTTTCACTATGTGCATCATCCAAACTCAAGCCAACAACTGGCTGCCAACCATTCATTTCGTGCAAAAAATATTTCAAATCTGCTGAGTATGTTTTTAGATCGAAAAACAACGCAGGATCTGCACTAGCCAATTCTCTTCGCTGATTTTTTTGGTAGGCAAAATCAGCCTTTAAGTTGCCGTTGCCCAAAATGAAGTTGTTATTTAATACAATTTTAAAGTGCCTAATATCTTGTCGGGGAAAATCCAATGTGCGATTTGTATATTCACCATTCGTGTAAGAGGTACCATCTTCCTTAACAAAATTCCCATTTTCATCTAAAGTTGGCTCATAAAAACCAATATTATTTTTAAAATTAGAGACATTTAAATGGGTATAACCCCAGCTCTTATTTAGTCCAACCATCCCACTTAAATCTGTTTCATTAAAGCCAGAATTTGGAAAATAACCGGTTGGCGTTTTAAAAGAATAGGCATTTTTGTAGGTTCCTCTGGCACGCCAAACAAATCCGTTCTCATTTCCGTTTAGCATTAAAGAATTTGCAGTCAGGCCATTGTTTGTGGCGTAATTTGAAATAAATTCCCCTTTAATTTGTCCTTCGGGCGCACTTGTAGGTTCTAATAAATTAATTACCCCGGCTAAAGCGTCAGAGCCATACATTAAAGATGCCGCCCCGCGCAAAACCTCGACCCTATCTGATTTAAACTGATCTATTTCTATGCCATGCTCATCTCCCCATTGCTGTCCTTCTTGTTTCACTCCATCATCTAAAGTTACCACTCTATTATAGCCTAAACCTCTTATCACAGGTTTAGATATGGATGGTCCTGTAGTAATTTCGTTTACTCCGGGCAGTTTAGCAAGCGCATCTATCAAATTACTGGAAGGAGCCAACAGCTGGTTTTTGTCGACGACGCTAACTGATGTACTATTTCGCTTTCCAGTACTACTAAGCAAATTTCCGGTAATAACAACCTCTTTTGTTTCTATAGAAGTAGGAGTGAGTGCAAAATCCAAGCTAGAAGTGCTTGCCAAGTTGATCGTCTTTGTGTTCGAAATATATCCTAAATACCTAACCTCTATCAAATAACTACCTTTATTTGGAAGATTGCCTAATGAGAAGTTTCCGTTTTTATCTGTTTCGGCAGAAACCTTTAAATCGGGGATGAAAATGGTAGCGCCTGGTAAACTTTGGTTGTTGCTCGCATCAATAACTTTACCAGTAATTGTTCTAAAGGCATCGGCAGATGCCACACTATAGTTAATAAGCATAGCGAAAAACGCGATGCCCACAAGTTTTAATTTGTTCATGTGTGTTTTGTATGTAGTTACAATACGTTAGCTCCACCGACAGTGCCGGGAAAAAGACGTAAAGGAAATTAAGAATTTGAGCAGATTTTGCTCATTAGCTAAACTACACCTCAGGCGGTCCCCGCAAGCTGGTTCGGATTAATTTGGTGTAGGAACTTGGAAAAACTGGTTCCGACGGACAAAAAATCTTTACAGATAAATAGACTTTATAAAGATGGTGTGTTGATGTATAATGCTTTGTGAAACTTGCCTTACATATTAAACAATCTGAAGCATGGGCTTGTACGTGACTTAAATGTGTACAATGGGCTTCTTTGGGAGGATCTGGAATGATTTCATGATGATGCAAAACGCTCCAAGGAGTTAAAGCAATTGCAAAAACAGCCAACATACATGTCGATAAAATTTTGCGTACTTTTTCTTTGTGTCTCCTCACTCTCGCAAAAGTAGGCAATGTTTTTAGATTAAATTATCCATTTTGGTAACAATATATTGACTTTAATGTTTTAAAAAAGCTATAATTTTGGTCATTACAAGCGCCAAAACCGCTATAAAGCTGCCTTAGCTGTGGGTTTTTAGGGCTGTGGGAATGATTTTTGTTATCAACAAATTATGGCTATTAAATTTTTAAAGAAAAATGTATCAACTTTAGTTTTCTGCTCATTATTACTGATCATTTTAATGGTGCCTCAGGCCAAAGCCACATTATTGCAAGGATTGATGAAAGTAGGACTATTTTCTCCAAGAATTGAGCAAGTAGAAATGACCGCTACAGATTTATCTGGGATTACCTTTAATAATTCAAAAGGTGAATTGATAGATCTAGGGGATTTAAAAGGAAAAGTAATTTTGATAAATTTTTGGGCTACCTGGTGCCCGCCATGTAGAGCGGAAATGCCAGGGCTAAACACGCTTTATCAAAAATTTAAAAAAGACAAAGGTATTGTCTTCATTTTTGTAGATGCAGATGGGGATTTAGAACGGTCTACAAAATTTTTGAAACGTCATAATTATGATTTGCCCATATATAAAATGGTTAGCAATGTGCCGACTAAGATTTTTGAAAGCTCATTGCCTACTACTGTAATTTTTGATAAACAAGGAAGATTGTCTTTTAAACACGAGGGTTTAGCAGATTATGGTGATTCGAAGATCTCAGATTTTTTAAATAAGTTAAAAGAGTTAAATTAGCGATTACAAATCTGAATTCTATTTCTTACTAAATTATACGCATTGCCAAAATTATCTGTCATTACCGTTGTTTATAACAATGTTCGAGATATAGAACGAACGATAAACTCCGTTTTGAATCAGTCTTTCAAAGACATAGAATACCTCATCATTGATGGAAACTCTACGGACGGCACGAAGGAAATCATATCTAAGTATGCATCTGCGGTATCGAAAATAATTTCTGAACCAGATGCGGGAATTTACTTTGCCATGAACAAGGGCTTAGCCATTGCAACCGGCGACTACGTTCTATTTATGAACTCAGGCGATGAAATCTACGATTTGCAGACTGTAGAACGTGTATTCAGATCTGGTAAAAACGCCGATATATATTACGGGGAAACTGAAATGTACAGCGACGATTGGCAAAGTTTGGGTCGGAGAAGACATAACGCGCCGAAAGCGTTTACGTGGAGAAGTTTTAAGTATGGCATGAGCATTAGTCACCAAGCAATTTATTTACGGCGTACAATAGTTGACCCTTTTAGTGTCGATTATAAATACAGCGCAGATATAGATTGGATATTAAAAGCAGCAAAGAAAGCTACAAAAGTAATAAGAGTTGACGGGTACGTTGCCAAGTATTTGGTAGGTGGAATCAGCAAAAAAAAACATAGAGAAAGTTTAATAGAGCGATATCAGATTTTTAAAAAACACTTTGGCTTCTTCCCAAATATCTTTAATCATTTTATTATCGCGATTAAGCTAGGCCTATACCGTCTTCGAAATAAAAACACAAACGACTAAGAAATAGCTGTTAGAAGTGAATGTATGCGAACATTAAATGTACCATCTAATATTTATCCAAACAATGCATGCACAGTTTTAAGTGATTAGAAGTCTTAAAAGCTACCTAAAATCAGTAGCGCCAACTCAAAATAATAGGATTGGATTTCCGTCGAACCCCATTTAATTTATCAACTTACTGTTGCAAAATGCTATCTCCATCCACCGCCTAATGCTCGATATAAATTAACAACTGCCTGTAGTTGTTGTAAAGTGTCGCCGACACCATTCAATTGGGCAGTTAATAAACTTTGTTCTGAAGTTAACACATCTGTATAATTAGTTGCAGAGCTGTACCTTAAGAGCTCATTTGTAAAATCTACGGCTTGAGTTAAAGAAGCGATTTGATTGGTACGTATGCTTTTTTTCTCCACTGCCGTTTGATAGGAATACAACGCATCACTGACTTCTTGGCCGCCAGTCAACAATGCTTTCTGAAATGTGTAAAATGCTTGGCGTTGCTGTGCCTTCGCCGTCGTTAACCTTGCTTTATTTTGCCCCTGGGCAAAAATGGGTTGTGTTAAACCACCTATTAAATTATAGAAAATCGAGTTATCAAAGAAATCTTTCAATTTCAAACTAGACAACCCTCCAGAGGCGGTTAATGTTAAAGCCGGATAAAAGTAAGCTTTGGCTACATTTGTTTGTTCGAAAGCAGCTCTAAAACCAAATTCTGCTTCTTGCACGTCGGGCCTATTTCCTAGCAATTGAGCCGAAATACCAGTCTTTAAATCTGTATAAACCAGCTGACTATCCAATGTGTTTCGATTTATAGTCCCTGGCGACCTTGCTAGCAATAAAGAAAGCGCATTTTCGCTCTCTCTCAGCTGTCTTTTTAAATCTGGCAACAAAATTTGAGCCTGATACACATTGGCTTCGCTTTGAACTACTGCCGCACCATTTACAATTGCCGCCTCTTTTAGTGCCTTCAGTGTAGTAACATCTTTCTGCCTGATCAGAATCGTTTGCTCTGTTATTTTTATCTGTTTGTCCAATGCCATCAAATTATAATATGAATTGGCAATGTTGGCAATCAATTCCGTTTGGACTGCTCTCTTTGCCGCGTCAGTTTGAAGAAATGATGCGTATGCAGAACGTTTTGCGCTACTAAGTTTACCCCAGATGTCTGCCTCCCAACTTGTGCTTAGCTGAGCCTTATAACTTTGGGTATTAAGATTTATGCCGATCCCGGGAGGAAAATTTAAAGCTTTTGCAGATTGCTTTGCATCTGTAGCAGAAATGTCTGCCTGCAAACTTGGCAAAAATGCACTTCTACTTTGCGCAAAGGTTGCAGCCGCAATGTTTATCCGTTCTATTGCTTGTTTTAAATCTAAATTTTGGTTTAAGCCTTCGTTTATAAGCACCTGCAAATCTGGATCGGAAAATAGACGTTGCCAGGGCATGCTCGCCATGCTAACCGTATCGGCCGTATTTACGTCACGGTATAGTCCGTTGGTAATAACCGCTGGTGCATCATATTTGCGAGAAACGCAAGCTGATAGACTTATCGTAATTAAGCCAACAGAAAAAATGGTTTTATTTGCGAATTTCATAAATAATTTTTAGTGATGTTTACGTCTTTGCTCAACTTCTTTATACTCTTCTAACGTTAATTCTTTCTCAATTCCTTCATTAAAAGGGGATTTTGAACTCACCTTTTCTTGGAGCACTTGAAAAATAATAAATAATGAAGGAATTACAAATAGTCCAAAAATGGTTCCGACAAGCATTCCTCCAACAGCACCAGTACCGATGGATTTATTACCTGCAGCACCCACGCCGCTTGAAAACATCAACGGCATCAACCCAAATATAAATGCAAAAGAAGTCATTAGAATTGGCCTTAATCTGGCCGTAGCTCCCTCAATAGCTGCATCTACGATAGACATTCCCTTCTTCCTTCTATCAATGGCATATTCCACAATCAAGATGGCATTTTTAGCTAAGAGACCAATTAACATAATAAGGGTAATTTGCGTGTAAATGTTATTGTCGATGCCGAAAATCTTATCAAATAGAAATACTCCTGCCAAACCAATCGGCAATGAAAACAGTACCGAAAATGGCAACAGATAGCTCTCATATTGCGCAGCAAGCAAGAAAAACACGAATACGATACACAACATGAAAATAAACACAGTTTGGCTTCCACCCGCAATCTCTTCCCTAGAAAGTCCAGAAAATTCGTAACCATATCCTGCTGGGAGATATTTTTTTGCTTCTTGCTGAATAGCGGCCAAGGCATCTCCTGTACTATATCCAGCATTTGGGCTTCCTTGCATGGAAATAGAGGTAAATAAGTTAAACCTCGTTATGGCCTGCGGTCCGTAAACCGGCGTTAAAGTGATAAATTGAGTGATAGGTGCCATCATACCTGCCGCATTACGCACATAAATACCGTTTAAGCTCTCTTTATTTGCCCTAAACTTCGCATCTGCCTGATAAATTACTCTAAACTGCTTTCCAAATTTATTAAAGTTTGAGGCATATACGCCTCCGTAATAACCTTGAAGAACGTTTAGCACGTCGTTTACACTTAAATCTGCTTGCTTAACTTTGGCTACATTAACATTTATTAAGTATTGAGGAAAATTTATGTTAAATGACGTCGATGCATATTGTATTTCGGGCCGTTTGTTTAAAGCCTCCAGAAAGCGGTTTCCTACAGTATTAAACTGTGTAAGCGCGCCGCCAGTTTTGTCTTGTAATTCGAATGAAAAACCTCCGTTATTTCCAAAACCAGAGATGGTTGGCGGGGAAAAGAAAATAATTTTTGCCCCTTTTACAGAGGCTGTTTTGGCAAATAACTCCGCAACAATAGCTTTAACATCCCTCTTTCTGTCACCCCAGTTCTTTAATCGGGCGATAACCATTCCATATGAACTGCCAGAACCACTTATAATACTTCTGCCGACAATTTTCAACGTAGTTCTAACTTCAGGTACTCCTCTAACTATAGAATCGATTTGGGTAATTAGCTTTGCTGTTTCTTCTTTCGAAGTTCCAGGAGCCAAAGAAATGTCAGAAAATACTGTACCTAAATCTTCTGCCGGAACAAATCCTTTTGGGGTTGTGTTCATTAAAAGAATTAAAAGCCCAGCAAAAATTGCGATACCGACGCCAACTATCCATTTTTTCCTTGATAGAAATCCTATAGACCTTTTATATTTGGAAGTTACGCTGTCAAAAGAAGTGTTAAAAGCAATGTAAAATCTATTTACAAAAGTTTTCTTCTCATACTTATCTTCCTCATGCGGTTTTAAAAACAGCGCGCACAATGCCGGACTTAGCGTAAGTGCATTTACTGCTGAAATAATAATGGCAATTGCCAGCGTTAAACCAAATTGTTTATAAAAAACACCCGAAGAACCTTGTATAAAACTCACCGGAACAAACACCGCAGCCATAACCAAGGTGATGGAAATAATAGCTCCACTAATTTCGTCCATTGCATCTATCGATGCTTTTGTAGCATCTTTATAGCCTTCATCTAGCTTTGCATGGACGGCCTCGACGACGACAATGGCGTCATCAACCACAATACCGATGGCCAATACTAATGCAAATAACGTTAGTAAGTTAATGGTAAAACCAAATAAACCTAAAAAGAAAAAGGTACCTATAATCGCCACCGGGACACTAATTGCAGGTATCAGGGTAGACCGAAAATCCTGCAGAAAAATAAATACTACTAAAAACACCAATATAAAAGCCTCAACTAAAGTATGAACCACTTTGTCGATGGAAGCGCTAAGGAAATCATTGACATTTATAAGTGTATTGTAGTGAACACCTTTAGGAAAACTCTCTTGGGCCTTGTCCAATGCAGCAATCGAGTTGTCTATCACTTCCTTTGCATTGGATCCGGCTGTTTGGTTTATTGCTATACCTAATGCGGGTTTTCCATCAAGCTGTACCGTACTTCCATAGCTTTGCGCGCCAAGTTCTATCCGCGCCACATCGTTTAATCGTAAAATATTACCCTTCTTATCTGCTTTAATTATGATGTTGCTAAACTGTTGCTCATCTTTTAACCTACCTGTATATTTTAAAGTGTACTGGAAAGCTTGATCGCCCTCTTCGCCAAATTGACCTGGAGCCGCTTCTATATTTTGTTCTGCCAAGGCAGCATTTATATCGCTGGGAACTAAACCATAACTAGCCATCACATCTGGCTTTAGCCAAATACGCATGGTATAATCTAATGTGCCAAAGGCTGTAGCATCTCCAACTCCGTTTATTCTCTTAATTTGCGGAATAATGTTAATGTTTGCATAATTCTGCAAAAATTTCTGATCGTAAGAGGGGTCATCGCTGTAAATACCAAAAATAAGCACATTACTAGCCTGTGCTTTCGCCGTAATCACTCCTGCTCTGGTCACCTCGGCGGGCAGAAGACTAGTTGCTTGGGCAACCCTATTTTGAACATTTACCGCTGCAATATCTGGATTGGTACCAAGTTTAAAGTTTACAGTGATCGATGCAGTACCATCGTTACTGGACGAAGAAGTAATGTAGGTCATGTTTTCTACCCCATTTATCGCTTCTTCTAACGGTACAACAACACTACTGAGCACAACATCGGCGCTGGCTCCTGCGTAAGCAGCCGAAACCCGCACCGTTGGCGGGGCGATTTCTGGGTACTGTGTTACCGGTAAACTACTCAATCCCAAAACACCGAGTATTACGATGATGATAGAAATTACAGTAGAAAGTACTGGTCTTTGAATAAATTGCTTGAACATGCTATTTTTTTATTGTTTTAAAACCCACTTTTTGCCGTTATTTTCTAATTTCCTTGTAAACTGAGTCTACATTCTTCTCTTGCGGCTTAATCTTCGTTCCATCCTTTAACCCTTGGAATCCCTCTAACACAATCTTTTGCCCTGCTTTTAATCCTTTCGTAACCACATAAAATTTGGCTTGAGTTAAATCCATCACTTCAATCTCTGTGTTTACCACTTTAGAAGAATCGCCCAGTACGTATACAAATTTTTTGCCCTGTAAGTCTACCGTTGATTTTTGTGGAATTAATAAGGCGCTGTCAATCATTGTTGGAATTCTCACAAGTGCACTTCCACCGGTTTTAAGTAGATAGGTTGGGTTTGAGAAAGTAGCTCTTAAACTAGCAGAGCCGGTGCTGGTGTTTAACTGACTATTTATAGACTCTATATGGCCTTGTTTATCAAAAGTACTTCCATCAGCAAGTATTAAGCTCACCGGAGGAATATTATTCATTTGTTCCTTCAACGTACTTCCCTTATACTTTTTTGAGAAATCTAGAAGCTGCTTCTCATTTAGAGAAAAATAAGCGTAAATCTTAGAGGTGTTAGATACGGTAGTTAAGGGTTCTGTGCTACTACTACTTACCAAACTGCCGGTTTTAAATGGAATGCTGCCAACAACACCAGCTACAGGACTTGTTATTGACGTATAACCTAAATTCACCTTAGCATTTGCCAATGCTGCCTTTGCCTGAGCTAGAGCGGCTTGTTTAGATTGAAGCGCAAGTTGGGCAGCATCAAGCTCGTACTTGCTTATAATGTCCTTATCAACTAAAGGTTTGGTCTTAGCAACCTGCAATTTCGCCGCGTCTACATCTGCCTGAGCGCTACTAATCGCAGCTGCAGCAGTTCGAACTTCTTGCTCATACTGCGGCGCCTTAATTCTAAAAAGCAATTGGCCTTTTTTAACTGAGGCGCCTTCATCTACATAAATATGATCTACAAAACCATCAACCTTTGGCCTAATTTCAATGTCTTGAATACCTTCTATTGTAGCAGGATAGTCTGAGTTTAAAGTAGTCTGTTGCGATGCTATTTGAATAACCGGAAAAGCCTGAGGACCAGTTGGTGCTCCTGCATTGCCTGCTGCTGCTTTATCCTTATTGGCACAAGCCGAAAGCAGCAGACTTATAGTAAAAAGCATTAAAAGCGCATATTTCTGTTTCATACAAAGGGGTGTTAAATAATTCTGTTGTTAAAGTGCAAGGGGATCTTAAAAATCTTGCGCAAAAATAAGAGGTTTGAAAGATTTTATAGTTAAATCTTAGTCATTAAATCAATCGTTTGATTAACAAAATAATTGATAAAGTTTCCCCATTAAGCGGTTATAACCGATTAGGGCCTGTTTTGTTTTTTAGTGCTTTAAAATTTCTGTGTAATTATTTTGCGACAAGCATTGTTTTATCGAAAAATGCAGGAAGTCAACCCTCAACTGAGAAGTATTTCCATCAAAGTGATGCCATTTGAATTTTTCCTTGAAAAACAACCTTGGCTGGGCCACATAAAAAGACGTCGGTAAATCTTTCGCCATCGTAATTAAATTCTATTTCCAACGAGCCTCCCAAAGCCGTTATATTGGTATTTTGTTGTCCCATTTGATTTTTTAGTTTTGCCATCGCAAGTGCTACCGCTGTTACTCCTGTACCACAGGCGAAGGTTTCATCTTCTACACCGCGCTCATAGGTCCTAACAAAATAGCCATCCTCTTTTTCTTCTACAAAATTCACATTTATTCCATTTGAAATAAACATGGGACTGTTTCTAATAGTCTTTCCAGCGGTGTATACATCAAAATTTTCTAGATGATTTTGCACTATTACATAATGAGGAGATCCTGTGTTAACTACGAAAGCATTTTCAATTTGCGTAATGGTCTCTACGTCGATCATTTGTAGGTTTACCCAATCCTCTTCCGCTGCAATTTTGGCATAATGGGGACCATCGACTGCCAAAAATGTGGTTTCATCCTGTATCATTCCTAAATTGTTGGCAAACGCAACAATACATCTGCCACCGTTTCCACACATGCTGCCTAAATTTCCATCAGCGTTGTAATATTTCATTTCAAAATCATATTCGTTATGGGCGTTTAACAACATAAGACCATCAGCCCCTATGCCAAACCTCCTGTCGCAAATACGGTTAACTTGTTCTTTGTCAAGTATTTTAATCGCTCCATTTCTATTGTCAATCAATACAAAATCGTTACCGGCACCCTGATATTTATAAAAACTGAGATTCATCATTTCTTCATTATTTTAATCGACATTTAATCGAAGTAATACAGTTCCATGTTAAAGCATTGGTATTTAACATTATTTAACACAAAAACAGTGCTTGTTTTTGTCAAATATCGTTAATATGGTATCAACTTTGAGCTGAAAAAGGTAGAAAACATTCATTTCCTTTAAAGTTTAGATAAAAAAACACATTTGCAAATTACTCATCACACAGAGAGACTTTGCATAAATTACAATAGTATGCTTGAGCCGTCTATTGCATTTTTTGCTTGTTTCAAATAAATAATCAATAAACAATGAAAAAAATACTTGGAATTTCAGTTTTAGCGGCACTTATTGGAGGTGCGGCAGCTCTTGGCGGATATAAGCTTTTAGAGCGTAATCAAAACGCAGATACCATTTCTGGAAAACAGGAAGTGTATTTTGCAAACAACCCTTTAAAAGTTTCGTCATCTGGAGCAGCAGATTTTACCGAAGCGGCCGCAGCGGTGGCACCCGGTGTTGTGCACATTAGAACAACTTATGCAGCAAAGAAAAGTGAAGGCGGAGATTCTCAATCAGATTTTTTTAACGACTTTTTTGGTGGTGGCGGCAGACAATCGAAAGCCATGCCAAGCGCGGCATCTGGTTCTGGAGTAATCATCAGTCCTGATGGCTACATCATGACCAATAACCATGTGGTGGAAAATGCCAGTAAAGTTGAGGTGATTTTAACAGACCGACGTAAAGTGGAGGCCAAGGTTATTGGAAGAGATCCTAATACTGATTTGGCTTTAATTAAGGTTGATGAAAAAAACTTACCCGTGGTAAAAATGGGTAATTCAGATAACGTGAAAGTTGGCGAGTGGGTGTTGGCTGTTGGGTATCCATTAGATCTAAACACCACCGTAACGGCCGGGATTGTTAGCGCTAAGAACCGCAGCATCGGGATTATTGGTCGCGAACAGCAAGGGCAACAAATGACCGAAGAGGAATATCAAGAATACATGCGTACTGGAAAGCGGCCACAAGCGGCTCCAAATGCTGGCATTGAAGCATTCATCCAAACAGATGCCGCTATTAATCCCGGAAATAGTGGTGGTGCATTGGTAAATGCAAATGGAGAACTTATTGGTATAAATTCTGCAATTGCGTCTCAAAGTGGCTACAACCAAGGATATGGATTTGCAATACCAATCAATTTGGCTAAGAAAGTGGTAGACGACTTTATGAAATATGGTAAGGTAAAAAGAGGTTATATAGGGGTGAGTTTTACACCTTTGAGCAGCGACAACCCAGACGGCATAAAAACAAACGAAGTTAGCGGTTTATATGTTGGCGATGTAGTTGCAGGGGGCGGCGCAGCAGTAGCCGGCATCAAAACTGGAGACATTATCAAAGAAGTAGATGGTAAAGTGATTCATGACTCACCTGATTTGCAGGAAAGGGTTGGAAGATTAAATCCTGGCGATAAAGTAAAATTAAGCATTTTGCGAGACGGAAAATTGAAGGATTTTACAGTTCAGCTTAAGGGAGAAGCTAGTATGGGGATGACTGCCAAAAGCAGTGCTGAATCTACTGGTATGGCTGTTGATAAATTAGGTGCTACTTTCGCCCCGGCTAGCAAGGAGCAAAAGACAGCTTTAGGAATTGGCAACGGAGTAGTGGTAACTAACGTTGCGCCCGGCAAAGTGTTCGATAATGTAGGCGTAACCCGAGGATTGGTGATTACGAAAGTAAACGGACAAATGGTTAATAGCGCGGAAGACGTTCAAAAAGCATTAGGAAACAACAGTAGAAAGATGGTTGCCATTTCTGGTGTTACAAGCCAAGGTACCTTTAATTACAATTTCCCGGCCCAGTAATTTTAGAATAAATTAATTTTATGAGCAGCGGAAGTTTTCCGCTGCTTTTTTGTTAGGTTAATTTTTGAGTATCGTGTTTTTGTGCTACAAAATCATAGCCGCTTTCTCTCTTCGCGCCAACGATGCTTTTATAAATGCATGATTCAAACGAAAGATATACAATATTGTTAAAATCATAACGGTAATTAGCGCTATGATTTGGGCGTTACCCTCGTCCCCGCTTTTCCCAGCGCTCGGGTCAGGCTATCCTTTGCAATCTTTTTGTTCGTCCCTCGCAAAAGGATTTCCATTCCTATCCTTAACGCAAAGCCACTGTCATATAAGTCGATGTTTTGACATAAAAATTCGAATTGAAAAATGGGGATATACGGAAAAACTTGAGACCGTAAATTAACGGACATTGCTTTATAATATCGATTACTGAATGCCTTTAATGTGCGTGAGGGATATGAGCTAAAATCGCACAGCGAGGTATGGGCTAGGATTTGCAGCGTTAACCCGACTCCTTGCACAGCTTTGGACACGCACAAATGATGACACTATATTTTATCTCCACTATTATGAATGTGCACTCAAAATTTGGCTTGGACCATGTTTAAAATCCCCGAAAAACCCATTTAATATAAATACCATTTGAAATGCAAAATCCAAATCATCATCGTTTCGACGTAGCGCCAAGGAAGAGGTGCAACATCTTCACGACGCTGAAAAACCGTATAAACTTCCAAATAATAGACCCGGAGATGGAAACCAGGCGGCAGGTAGGGAACTTAATAAAAAAAGCTCCTTGCAAATCGCAAGAAGCTTGATTGTTTATAAAGTATCTAATGCTACCAATACACGCTATAAAGCGCAACCAACATGGCGATGATGATGAATGATCCAATGGCAAAGCCAGTCGATGTTTTGAACATTTTAGAATCGATTTCGAGGCCATTGGTAACTACGCCTTTTTTGTGGTCATATATGCTTATAAAATACATCCCGATAGAACAAACTGCAAATACAATGACCATCCTATCCAAGAATGGAATTTCGAAAACACCAGCAGGATTTGCTACTGCCCAACCAATGCTATATAAAGGGGATAAGTCTACATAACCCGGCAATAATTTTAAAATAACCGAAAGAACAAACCCACCTATAGTTGCAAATAATGCTGCGTTTGAAGTGGTCTTTTTCCAGAAGAACCCGTAAATAAACATGGCGAAAATACCTGGAGAAACAAAACCAGTATATTCTTGAATGTATTGGAATCCCTGTTTTCCTTCTCCCATTAAAGCATCTCCCAGCATTAGTGAAAGCAAAACGGCCAACATCATAGCCACCACAACAGTTACCTTCCCGGTATTGACCAAGTTATTTTCCGAGGCATTTTGGTTAAAAGCTTTTTTGTAAATGTCGAGGGTAAAAATGGTTGCAATGCTATTTGCTTTTCCAGCCAAAGAAGCAACAATTGCTGCGGTTAATGCGGCAAAGGATAAGCCTTTTAAGCCAACAGGAAGCAGCGTTAACAATGCCGGATAAGCCTTATTTACATCTTGTACACCGGTGGAAGTAAGCATATCTTTTGGATCTATTCCGCTTACGTTGTTTTTTACCATGTAGTAAACCGCTATTCCGGGAATTACAACAATCAGCGGCATCAACATTTTTAGGAAGGCAGCAAATAAAAGCCCTTTTCTAGCCACCGGCAGGGATGCACCTAGCGCCCTTTGCGTTATGTATTGATTACAACCCCAATAGTTTAGATTGGCAATCCACATACCACCAATCAATACGCTCAATCCTGGTAGGTCGATGTAATTCGGATTGTCTTTTTGAAATATCAAGTGGAAATGATCTTTTGCTCCATTATGTAGCATAGAAAAACCTTGGGTAATTCCCTTGCCTCCAGAGATTAGATTTAAAGCAATATAAGTTGCAACCAAACCTCCTAGAACTAAGAAAAAGACCTGTATTACATCTGTGTAGCCAATAACTTTCATTCCACCAAGCGTGATAAAAATGGCGAAAATGGCTAAAGCTAAAATACAAAACGTAACGCTAATTCCCGAAATGCCGCTTATGGCCAAGGCGCCCAAATATAAAATAGACATTAGGTTTACCACAATGTACAACATCAACCAAAAAACCGCCATAATCATAGCAACTTTCTTATTGTAACGTTCGCTGAGAAATTGCGGCATTGTAAAAATCTTGTTCTTTAAGTAAACAGGCATAAAAAATATACCCACAACAATAAGCGTTGCAGCCGACATCCACTCGTAGGCAGATATGGCGAGTCCGAGTTTAAAGCCAGAACCACTCATGCCAATCATCTGCTCAGCAGAAATATTTGATGCAATTAAAGAAGCGCCGATTGCCCACCAAGTAAGAGATCCTTCTGCTAAAAAGTAATCCTTGGAGCCCGCGTTTACCGTTTTCTTGCGATTGTAGACATATAGACCGTATGCTGAAACAATGATGAAATAGATAAAAAAAACGATATAGTCTTTTGTATCTAGTAATTTGTGGTTCATTTGTATAGATTTATTTTGGTTTTGAGCGCTAAATGTAGGAAAATCATCAATCAAAATAACACGAATGTAAATTTTTAATGTAAAAACCTACTTGTAATTTTTTAAGACTGATTGGTTGGTGCTATATTATTTGAATAACTGAGCGTTTAATAAAAAAGTGGTGAACATGATAAAGGAAATTAAATGGGCTGATTTCGAAGCTATAGAAGTTAGAGTTGGAACGGTGCTAGCGGTGGACGACTTTCCTGAAGCTAAAAAGTCAGCCTTTAAAGTAACGGTCGATTTTGGTGCGCTCGGAATTAAAAGAAGTAGCGCGCAAATTACAAAACACTATACCAAAGAAAGCCTATTGGGAAAGCAAATACTATGTGTTGTTAATTTCCCTCCCAAGCAGGTTGGGAAATTCATGTCGGAATTTTTAATAACAGGTTTTGAAGACGAACATGGAAAGATTATATTAGCCACGGTTGATAGAAAGGTGCCAAATGGGAACAGAATGGTGTAGACGATTTGTTATATTTGCGCATGACTTTTTTCAGTTTTGAAGACAAAGACTCCGATGCCGGAGATGTGCATTACATGAAAATGGCACTAGCAGAAGCAGAGAATGCGTTTGCGCAAGACGAAATTCCCATAGGTGCCATAGTTGTTTGTAAAAATAGAATTGTTGGTCGAGGGTACAATTTAACTGAAAAACTGGGCGATGTTACCGCTCACGCTGAAATGCAGGCTTTTACCTCTGCTGCGCAAACGCTAGGTGGAAAATACCTAACAGATTGTACATTATATGTTACCTTAGAGCCTTGTGTGATGTGTGCAGGTGCGAGTTTTTGGGCTAAAATTACGAGAATTGTTTATGGCGCCCGAGAAGAAAAGTTTGGGTACTCAACAAAGGGGTCGAATTTACTACACCCCAAAACACAGGTAACTTCAGGCGTTCTAGCAGAAGAGTGTGCTAGGTTGATGCAAAACTTTTTTAAAAATAAACGCTAAAATTTGGCAAATGGCTAGGTTAACCTAAAAGAACAATTGGCCTGTAGCTTTGTTGTATTAATAACGAATCATTTTAATAAACTTAATTATAAATATTATGGCTTTTGAATTACCAGCGTTACCATACGCTGCAGATGCGCTAGAACCGCAAATTGATCAAACAACCATGGAAATACACCATGATAAGCACCATCAAGCATATGTTACCAACTTAAATAAAGCGTTAGAAGGTAAACCAGAGGCAAACATTGCTATTGAAGATTTGATAAAGGAAATTTCTAAATATCCAGCTGGAGTACGTAATAATGGGGGCGGTCATTACAATCATTCTCTTTTTTGGAAAGTATTGGGGCCAAACAAAGGTGGAGAGCCAACTGGTGAACTTAGCGATGCCATTAAAGAAGCTTTTGGGTCATTTGAGGACCTTAAAACAAAAATGAAAGAAGCAGGTGCCACGCGGTTTGGTTCCGGTTGGTCTTGGCTTTCTGTTGGTGCTGATAAAAAACTTCAGGTTTCATCTACACCAAATCAAGACAATCCTTTAATGGACGTTGCAGATGTTAAAGGAACGCCAATTTTCGGAATTGATGTTTGGGAGCACGCATATTACTTAAAATACCAAAACAAGCGTCCAGATTATTTAGCTGCTATTTGGGAAGTAGTAAACTGGGATGCGGTGGCCGAACTTTACAAAAAGGCCTTATAATAAGACAACATAAATTTTAATACCCCATGAGTGCAGAACTCATGGGTTTTTTTTGTTTCTTAATTATCGGTAGCTTTGTAAATAATTTTAGAAATAATGAAACGACTAATTTTAATTCTTTTTGCAGTTATTCTTTTAGGTTTAACGACACAAGCTCAACAAAAGATGCCAACTCCTGCAGAGACAGCAAAAAAGAATGTTGATGATTTGACTACGAGATTAAAATTAAACGACACCCAAAAAAGTGTAATCTATCGGTTTACCTATGCTCAGGCTAAAGAGCAATCGGAAATGATAAAGCGACAGCAGGCTGGAACTCCTAAAGATGATGATGCGGATAAGTATTATAAAATTCAAAATGAAACCAATGCCAACATTAGGGATGTTTTAAAAGGCGATCAAAAAACTGAATTTGATAAAGTAATTGAAGAGCGCCTGCGTGGCATTACCCCAGACTCCAAAAAGCGCAAAAAAGGTAAAGAGCCAGAGGTTGAAGGCGATATAAGAGGTTTATTGATTAAACCAGACTCCGTTAAAAATAACCACCAATAAAATTTGAACTAAAAACGGTCTCCGTAAATTTTCTAACAACATCACATCCCCGTGCTGCCATTTGTTAAATTATTAGCGTTCTTGAATCTCTATTTACTTTTTAGGTAAAGTCATCAACCAAAAACACAAAGAGCTCTTTTGGTCCGTGAGCACCTAAAACTAATGTTTTCTCTATATCGGCAGTCCTACTTGGCCCCGTAATTACACTTACCATAGATGGAATTTGGTTGTCGTACTTTTTCTTCAGATGCAGAAAAGCGTCTTTCAAATCTAAAACCAATTGACTTGTTCTGGCGACCACAATGTGATTGTGCGGATAAATACTAAGCCTTCTGCCAGCAGCGTTTCCGTTGCTAACCAAAATACTTCCATTTCTCGCAATCAGCGATTCGCAGAGGGTTATCCCAACCTCAGCATGTTCAAAATCTTTGTCGGTTTGATAAAACGGAAACTCATATTTTGATAAGAACGCCTGTAACTCTGGCTCCCAACAGTACATTTTTCTCCAGCTAAACTTGTCAGCCAATTGAAGCATGTTTTCTATAAATTCTATTCCATCCTCACAAAAAATAAATTTGCCAGCAACTTCGGTTAACTGTTCCGCAAATAGTACTTCCAAAGCTTCATCGGTAGCCTTATATAAATTGTTATCTTCTAAATTAGGATATGGATTTTCTCGTTTTTCCAACAAGGCCTTCCTAATTTTCTTAAGTATTTTTTCCTTAGAAGTGGTAATGTTGTTCATGATAAAAAAATAGAAACCCCAAGCCGAAAAGCTTAGGGTTAACACTTATATATTATTGCATCGACTTACGATTTTGCATCGAATAACTATTTAATTTCTGTTGCATTATTTATGTCAGCAACATCTTTATTAATGTCTGTATCACTTACACCGTCGTGGATCAATCCCTCTGCAGCAGGTGTTTGATCTCCAGTTCCATTAACAAACTCATCATAAGCTGTTCTATTATCGAAGGGGCGTTTGCCTAAAATCTCTTCTAAATCTGCCTGAAATAAAATTTCCTTTTCCAATAATTTTTGAGCCAATTTTTCTAAGCCTTCTTGCTTATCAAGAAGCAATTGTTTTGTTTTGATATACACATCTCCAATTAAACTTCTAACCTCCACATCAATCATTTCAGAGGTTTTTTCTGAATAAGGTTTATTGAAATTATATTCATTTTGAGGATCATGGAATGACACATTTCCAATTTTTTCATTCATACCATAAATGGTAACCATTGCATAAGCCAATTTGGTAATTCGTTCCAGATCATTTTGCGCACCGGTAGAAATTTTACCGAAAGTGATGTCTTCAGCAACTCGACCGCCCAATGTCATGCACATTCCATCAAGCAATTGCTCTGTGGTATATAGAAATTGCTCTTTCGGTAGGTATTGAGCATAACCCAAGGCTGCGATACCGCGTGGAACAATGGATACTTTTACCAGGGGATCTGCGTGTTCTAAAAACCAACCAGCAATTGCATGGCCAGCCTCATGATAGGCAACAATTCGTTTCTCCTCAGGCGAAATAATTTTATTCTTTTTCTCTAAACCACCAATAACTCTATCAATTGCATCTTGAAAATCTTGCATATCGACTGCCGTTTTGTTTCTCCGCGCGGCTATCAATGCTGCTTCGTTACACACATTGGCAATTTCTGCCCCGGCAAAACCTGGTGTTTGTGCAGAAAGTTTTTTTGCATCAACTTGCTCTCCGATTTTGATCGGTTTTAAATGCACTTTAAAAATATGCTCCCTACCGACCAAATCAGGCTTGTCTATAGAAATTTGTCTGTCGAATCTACCTGGTCTGAGCAAAGCCGAATCGAGTACATCTGGTCTGTTAGTTGCTGCTAAAATGATAATTCCAGAATCGGTTCCGAAACCATCCATCTCAACTAGGAGTTGATTTAGTGTATTTTCCCGTTCATCGTTTCCACCCATCATACCGTTTTTACCGCGAGCTCTGCCAATTGCATCAACCTCATCTATAAAAATGATACATGGCGCTTTATCTTTTGCTTGTTTAAACAAATCGCGCACACGCGATGCTCCAACACCAACAAACATTTCTACGAAATCAGATCCAGATAAAGAAAAGAAAGGCACTTGGGCTTCGCCGGCAACCGCTTTCGCCAAAAGTGTTTTTCCAGTTCCCGGAGCGCCAACCAATAAAGCGCCTTTTGGGATTTTCCCTCCTAAATTTGTATACTTTGATGGGTTTTTTAAGAAATCAACGATTTCCATCACTTCTTGTTTAGCTTCCTCCAGGCCAGCAACATCATTAAATGTGGTGTTCACCTGGCTTTCTTTATCGAAAAGGGTCGCTTTAGATTTTCCTATACTAAAAATCTGACCGCCACCGCCACCGCCACCGCCCATTTTGCGCATAATGAACACCCAGAAGGCTATCAACAGCAACACAGGGACAATAATGGTTAAAAACCAGCTTGCCAAAGGATTATTTTTAGTTGTTATCTCAGCAGAAACTCGAGGCTGATCTGCGGCAAGTTCTTTTTGCGAATCTGCCAATTGCTTTACCAGCAGATCCATGGAGCCAGCGTTAAAGTATACCGTTGGGCCAGCCGTAGCTCCGCCAAAACTGCTATTGTTTTGATATTGCTTATACTCTTCCTTACCTAATTTATCTTTTTTAATGTATACTTCCGCTTTTACCAAATCGTCTGCCTTGTAGGCGACAACTTTTTGAACATCGCCTTGAAGCAGCATTTTTTGTTCAAAAGTCTGATACGTTACTTCTTTACTGCTATCGCCCGATAGGAGAAACTGACCCCCAATGATAGCTATAATAATGGCCGCATAAACCCAAAAAATATTAAACTTTGGCCCTTTTTGAGGCTTCTTTGGAATATTTGGAATCCGACTTCCCGGTTTTCTCTTCTCTACTACTTTTTTATTATCGCTCATTTGAATATCAATGTTAAATTAAGGCTACGCACTTTTATAATTTGTGCTTTCTGCATCGCCCCAAAGCTCTTCTATGCCATAAAATTGGCGTTTCTCCGTTTTAAATATATGAATTACTACGTCAAAATAATCTAATATAATCCAATCTGCATTTTCAAAGCCTTCTTTATGTCTGGGATCTACTTGAATCTTTTTGTAAACTTGTTCTTCAACACTGTCGGCAATAGCCTTTACCTGAGTACCAGAATTGGCACTGCAAATAATAAAAAAATCTGCTACTGATGAATGAATATTTCTTAGATCTAAACGTACAATATCTTCGCCCTTCTTCTCTTGAATGCCTTCTATAGCCAATTCAGAAAGATATGTAGAAAGGGTTACAATTTTCTTTTTTACCATTAAAATGATTTAATTTTGGAATATTAATCCCGTTACTATAAACAGTTGCAAAATAACACTTTTTCTACCTTATTTATCGGTCAGAAACTTATCAAATTAATTGAGGTAGATTCTACCAATAGTTATTTGAGAGACTTACTGTCAAATTCCGAGCCATTGGCAGAGGGCACTGTAATAATGGCAGCACACCAAACTGCGGGTCGAGGCCAGCAGGGTGCAATTTGGGAAAGTGAGCGCGGCAAAAACATTATGCTTAGCATTTATTTGTCGCCGAAAGCCATTCCTTTACATAAGCAATTCTTTTTGAATATTGCCGTTTCATTGGCTGTAACACGTGCTTTAAACCGGTTTACCAAAGAACCCGTCAAAATTAAATGGCCTAACGATCTATACTTCCAAAACAAGAAATTAGGTGGAATACTGATAGAGAATACGTTGGCAGGAACAATCATCAAATCATCCATAATTGGCATTGGCATTAACGTCAATCAGCGTAGTTTTAGCAAATCTATTGCTTCGAGAACTATTTCCTTGGCGGCGATTTTAGGAGCGGATATAGATTTAGACGAAATAGTTGGAGAGATTTGCGTTTTTATGGAGAAATATTACCTCTTGCTATTGTCTAAAAAGTATGATATTTTACACAGAGATTACTCGGAAAGCCTGTATCTTAGAGGACAATCTTCCTTTTTTAGTGAAAACGGACAGGTTTTTGAAGGGACAATAACAGATGTTGATGACTCTGGGCTTCTACTTATCGATATTGAAAATCACCTTAAAAAATTTAATTTTAAGGAAGTACAATTTTTACACACACAAAAAACAAATTAAACATGAAAAAACTATCGCTAATGCTAGCAGTCGCACTGTTTACGGTGTCTGTTGCATTTTCACAAATTGTTAAGCCTGTTACATGGAGTTACGCAGCCAAGAAGACTGGGAAAAATGAGGTAATTTTGTATATAAAGGCTCGGATCGATAACTCTTGGCACATGTACAGCCAGAATGTTAAAGACGGTGGCCCAGTGAAGACATCCTTTTCCTTCAGTCCGTCTAAAGATTATAATTTATTAGGTAAAACCCTCGAACCAAAAGCAATTGTAAAATACGAACCAGCATTTAAAATGAATGTGAGTTACTTCGAAAATCAGGTGGTATTCCAACAGAAAGTCAAACTTAATAAGTCTACAACTAATATTAAAGGAAAGGTAGAGTTTATGGTCTGTAATGATAAGGAATGTTTGCCTCCCGAGGAGATTTCATTTTCTGTTCCCATAAAATAAAGTTGGTTTAGAGATTACTTTACAGAAACAGCTGCAGAAAACCTGTGGCTGTTTCTTTATTAAGTAAAATTAAAGCCGAAGAACCCCATCCGGCGGCTCTTTTATTAAAATATACGTATTTTCACCGCCTCAAAACTATTAAATGATGAAGAGATTTATTGTTGCGTTACTCATGTGCTTTTTGGCGATTACGGCCTTGCCAGGAAATAGCAATGCAGCAGGGCTGCAAGATACAGCAACAGTTAATAAGGTGCCAGACGACCTCGTGTTTACAGAAGTTGGTGCCGTAACAGATACAGTTAGCAACAAAGCTGAAAAAAATTCAGCAAAATTAACCTCACCCAAAACTTCTGAAGTGCAGACCGCACCAAAAGCTAAACAATCACTATGGATTACATTTGGATTGGGTCTGTTGGCTGGAATAGCAGCATTCTTTTTGCCTTGTATTTTCCCGATGGTTCCATTAACGGTTGGATTTTTTACTAAACGTGCTGAGAGTAGGGCGAAAGGAATAAAAAGTGCCGTGATATATGGTTTATCGATTATTGTAATTTACGTTGCTTTAGGAGTAATCATCACATTAATTTGGGGTGCAAGTGCTTTAAACGAACTTTCTACCGATGGATTTTTCAATATTTTTATATTTTTAATATTGGTTATTTTTGGCGTTTCATTTTTAGGAGCCTTCGAAATTACCCTGCCAAGTTCATTTGTAAACAAACTCGATTCGAAATCGGACGCAAAAGGCCTTAGCGGTATATTCTTTATGGCCGCTACGCTAGCAGTAGTGTCATTTTCTTGTACAGGGCCACTGATTGGGACTTCTTTAGTGGCCATAAATACTGATTTACTGACTCCAATTGTGGTAATGTTTGGCTTTTCATTTTCTCTAGCCTTCATCTTTACCATGTTTGCCATATTTCCAAGCTTAATGTCAGGCTTGCCAAAATCTGGTGGCTGGTTAAATTCCATCAAAGTGTTTTTAGGTTTTCTAGAGCTCGGTCTTTCATTAAAATTCTTATCAAGTGCGGATTTAGCTTATCATTGGGGGATTTTAGATAGAGAGATATTTTTAGCGATATGGATTGTTCTCGCCGTTCTATTGGGTATATACTTGCTCGGGAAAATCAAATTTTCTCATGACAGTGACCTGCCATATATTTCTATTCCAAGGCTCTTTACCGCAACGATGGCATTTGTTTTTGCAATCTATTTAATACCTGGTCTTTGGGGGGCTCCTTTGAAAGGTGTGAGTGGCTTGGTTCCGCCGCTCTCTACACAAGATTTTATCATTGGTCAAGCTGGAGATTTCGCCCAGGGGCCTACACCGACTCATGCCAAACGGAAATATTCCGATTTCCTTAAGATACCACATAATATAGATGGCTTTTTTGATTACAAAGAAGCTTTAGCTTATGCAAAAGAAGTTAAAAAACCTTTGTTTTTAGATTTCACTGGGCATGCGTGCGTAAACTGTAGAGAAATGGAAGCCAAAGTATGGTCTGACCCAAGAGTATTGCAAAAATTAAAAAATGATTATGTCGTTGTTTCGTTATATACTGACGATAAGACAGATTTGCCAGAACCAGAGCAATATGAGTCTTTAATTTTGAGTACTAGGATAAATACGGTGGGTAAAAAGTTTAAAGACTTACAGGCAACAAAATTTAATACTATTTCGCAACCATATTACGTACTTTTGGGCACCGACGAGCAGGAGTTGGTGTCGCCTCCTATAGGCGTTGAATTAAATATAGATAAATATTTACAATATCTAGACAAGGGTTTGTCTGAGTTTGCAAAGAAAAAAAATGATTAACATTAAAAAAATTGGGGTTTTGACCTCAGGCGGTGATTCGCCGGGAATGAATGCAGCGATTAGAGCTGTAGTGCGTGCGTCAATTTATTACAATATTGAAGTTACAGGATTTATCCGCGGATACGAAGGGCTCATAAATAACGAATTTATAGAGATGGATCGCAAATCCGTCGCGAACATTATTCAAAGGGGTGGAACTATCTTAAAGACTGGTCGGAGCGAAGAGTTTCAAACACCTGAAGGAAGGAAAAAAGCACTCGATAATTTAAAGTTGAACAATGTAGATGCGCTTATTGTGATTGGCGGTGATGGAACTTTCGTTGGCGCTGATCATTTTTCAAAAGAGAATGATTATCCTGTTCTTGGCCTTCCTGGAACGATAGACAATGATTTGGTGGGTACAGATTTTACGATCGGATACGATTCTGCCCTTAACACTGTGGTTGACGCGGTAGATAAAATTAGAGATACCGCAGAATCTCATGATAGGCTGTTTCTGGTAGAGGTAATGGGACGAGATTCTGGATTAATAGCGCTTCGAAGCGGGATTGGCGTTGGAGCCGAAGCAATTTTAATCCCAGAGGCGAAAATGGGTGTTGAAGAATTACTGCATAAATTAGACAATAGCAGAAAAGACAAAGCTTCGAAAATAATAGTGGTTGCCGAAGGAGATGAAAACGGCGGGGCTGTTGGAGTTGCAGAAATATTAAAATTAACCTACCCACATTATGATACAAAAGTTGCTGTTTTGGGCCACATTCAACGGGGAGGCAAGCCTTCCTGTATGGATCGAGTGTTGGCAAGCAGACTTGGTGTAGCCGCGGTTGAAGGGTTATTAAAGGGCGAAAAAAACAGCATGGTCGGTTTGGTGGATAAAGCAATCACTTTTACCCCGTTTGATCATGCAATTAAGCACATCGATGCAGAAGCTGTGATGCCAAAATGGATTAGATTGTTAGACATTCTTGCTTTTTAGTCGACCGTAACAATAGCAGAAGGCACTTTGCCTTCCGCTACTGTTATAAATCTTCTATTATAACTGCGGTACCACTTGCGGCTACCATCAGCATACTGCCTCCGTTTCCCACCGTTTCGTAATCTAAATCTACACCCACAATTGCATTTGCACCCATTGCGCTTGCATACTGTTGCATTTCGCTTATGGCTGTATCTTTACCTTCGCGCAACACACGTTCGTAAGAGCCCGATCTACCGCCGACTATATCCCTAATACCAGCGAATAAATCTTTAAAAATATTTGCCCCAATAATAGTTTCCCCGGTTACCAAACCTATATATTTTACTATTCTCTTTCCTTCAAGTTGTGGGGTTGTACTTACAATCATCTGTTTAATTCTTAGGTTTCTATTGGTTTAAATGTTAGCTAATCGATCTGTTTTTACTAGATATGTTACAGACAAAAAGCCGATGTATTAAATTTCGCATTCATTTTGAGCACAATTAATTCCATTTTCGGTACTAATCGATTTTAAGACCGAACGCTGATGGTTCACTTTCCACTCCTCAAAGCTCTGTTTTAGCGCGTCTATAAATGACTGGACAGGCTGAGCACCAGAAATGGCATACTTTCTATCCAACACAAAAAAAGGCACCCCGCTAATGCCCAAATCTCTACTTTCTGCTATGTCTGACTTTACATTATCTTTAAACATTTCGCCTCTAAGCATTTCTAAAACCTCGCTTTTCTCGAGTCCCAATTCTTCTCCAATCGTAACCAATACAACCTCATTGGCAATATTTTTTCCATCTATAAAATAAGCATTTAGCAAAGCCTCTTTGGCGGCACCTTGTCGCTTATGCTTTTCCGCGAAGTGAATGAGTCGGTGTGCATCGAAAGTATTTGCAGGAATAATTTCCTCGAAATTCATTACTAAATCCGTATCCTTTTCCATCGCAGCAACTTGTGCAGTCATTTGCTTTGCCTCGGCGATTGTCATTCCTTTGCTATCTGCTAAATGATCATAGATGGATTCGTTATTGGTATTTTGATAAGAAGGATCTAATTGGTAGCTTTTCCAAATAATCTCTAACTCATCTTTAAAAGGCAGTACTTCTAGGGCCTTTTCTAAATGTCTTTTACCAATGTAACAGAATGGGCATGCCACATCTGACCATATTTCTATCTTCATCTTCTAAAATACCTATTTAAGAGAAAACTTTAGTTTTTCTGGTGTAAAATAAATTTCATTTTGGGAAGATCGTTCGCCTATGTAAGAATAAAATATATGTAGATGTAAACCAACGGAGCGGAAATAAGCAGTCCATCAAATCGATCCAATAGACCGCCATGGCCCGGCAATAGACTTCCGCTGTCTTTGATGTTTAAGCTTCTTTTAAGCATAGATTCAACAAGATCGCCAGCTGTTCCAATGATAGAGATGAGAAGGGCCATCCCACAGAAAACTAAAAAAGAAAATTCTAGAAAGAATAGCGATGCCAAGTAAGCGACTAAAATGCTAGCGAAGATTCCACCCAAAAACCCTTCCCAACTTTTTTTCGGTGAATGTCTTTCGAACAGTTTGGTTTTCCCAAATTTTACTCCAAAGAGATAAGCGCCCGTATCATTTGCCCAAAGCATTAGCAAAAAAGTTAGCGGTAAGTGAAAGCTATAAGTATGCCAGTTTTCTATAAAACCAAGGGAGTGAAAAAAGCAAAAAGGGAAAACAACATAAACAAGCCCTAACATAGTAAATCCGATGTTGGCAAACGGCATTGTTTTTTTGCGATAAAGCTCTAGAATAAAAAATCCGCTGAATAACGGAACAGCAAGAAGCAAATATTTTAAGTCGAAAAGGATGTAGTGCCTGAGTATAAATGCAGAAGAAAGACAAAAAGCCACAAGAAGACCAAAAAAAACTTGTGGTTTTACACCAGCCTTTATCAGCACTTTATAAAATTCTAGCAAGGCAAAAACGCTCAGCACCAAATAAAAGCTAGAAAATATGTATCCGCCAAAGAAAACCGATGCCAGCATAACAAGGGTAAAAAATAAAGCTGTAATTGCCCGAGTTTTCATCGCTTAAGGATTACTCTATTTCATTTTTTACGAGATATTCAATGGCGCTATCAAAATTTTCTTTGCTCACAAACACCTCTATTTCGCCAAGGTTATAGGCTGAAAATTGCTTGTTAACTGTCACTGCAGGTATTCCGTCTTCATTTAAACCTTGTTTAATTACCTCTGCTGTAAACGTATCTCTTGTTGTGTAAATCTTAACCCAATTTTCTTCCACTTGATGTGTTTTTTTTAAAATATATAAACAAAGCTATGGTAAATATGGCACTTAAAAAGTAAAAGTACCATCCAAAACCAATAGGTTGATCTGCATTATCTATTGGCAACCCTTGATGCTGCATATAATATGCCACACAAACGGCAAACCCGTTGTTTAAAAAATGCCCGAAAATAGCATACCATAAATTACCACTGTAAAAATAGAGATATCCAAATCCAGCGCCCAATAGCAATCTTGGCACAAAGCCATAAAACTGCATATGTATTGCACTAAAAATTACAGCGGTTAGCCATATAGCTAGATGTGGGTTGCCAAACATTCGTTTTATAATGCGCTGTAAACCGCCTCTAAACATAAGCTCTTCGCCTATAGCAGGCAGGATTGCAATCATCAATAGGTTAACTCCAAAATCCCAGGGGTTTTTAACGGTTATAAGTTCTAAGGTCAATTTTGCTGCAGCATCTTCCTTTTCTTTCATCCATTGTTCTACACCTTTTAAAAATTCTGGCAACACCATTTTTTGATTCCATACGGCTCCCCATTCCATCAATGGCATGCTGATAAACATAATGGCAAGCACCAGCAATAACAACATCGCCTGTGGTTGATATAGGCCAAAAAAATGTTTTGGCTTTCTATGTTCAGTATAGGCCAATATGATCGGTGGGAGAAGAAACATGCCGATGGTAGAACCTATTTGTAAAATCTTTAAGCCGTTTAAATACCGAGGATCACCGGCTATTAAAGAGTTAAAGTCTTTAAATAATGGAAATCCGTAAATGATTACCAAAATAATTAAACATAAAACGGTGCATATAATTGCGCCCAAAATAGCGTATGCAACCAACAATACCAATTGAAGAAATGGACTAGACTCTTTTTTTTCTGGAATTTCGAAATCCATTTAATTTGTACCTTTGTGGTTTAATTTTTCGAAGATAAAGAATGTCTGTTAAGATAGGAAATATAGATTTAGGAGAATTTCCATTGCTTTTGGCTCCGATGGAAGATGTGAGTGATCCGCCTTTTCGTTTTGTTTGCAAACAAAATGGCGCGGATTTGATGTATACCGAATTTATTTCGTCCGAAGGTTTGATTCGAGATGCGGCCAAAAGCAGACAAAAACTAGATATTTTCGAATACGAGCGTCCAATAGGTATACAAATATTTGGCGGCGATATAGACCACATGAGAGAGGCGGCAGAGATTGCTTCGCAAGCGGGACCAGATTTAGTAGACATCAATTATGGCTGTCCTGTTAAAAATGTGGTTTGTAAAGGAGCGGGCTCTAGCTTGTTACAAGATTTGGATAAAATGGTTAAAATGACCACAGCTGTTGTCAGTGCGACACATTTGCCCGTAACCGTGAAAACCAGACTCGGATGGGACGACAACACAAAAAATATTTGCGAAGTTGCGGAGCGTTTACAAGATGTTGGTATCCAAGCCCTAACAATTCATGGACGTACTCGTGCCCAATTATACAAAGGTGAGGCGGATTGGACTCTGATTAAAGAAATTAAGAGAAATCCTAGAATTAAGATTCCCATTTTTGGAAATGGAGATATAGATAGTCCGGGAAAAGCTGCAAATTGGCGTGTAGAGTATGAAGTGGATGGCATTATGATTGGTAGGGCGGCCATTGGTTATCCCTGGATTTTTAGAGAAATAAAGCATTTTTTTAAAACAGGAGAAAAGCTAGAGGGGCCAACAGTAGAAGAGCGCATTTCTGTTTGCAGTACACATTTAAAAAAATCTATAGAATGGAAAGGACCGAAGATTGGAATTTTCGAAATGCGCCGTCATTACGCAAATTACTTTAAAGGAATGCAAGATTTTAAACCTTTTAGGATGAGGTTGGTACAGGAGGGTGAGATTAGCAATATTTATGCTATTTTGGAAGAGATTAGAGAAGTTTACGCTCACCAAAACCGGGTAGGGGAGTTGGCTTGATTTTTGCGATCATTGCATCAGCAAGCAATTTAAAATAGATGACAACAGCTATTACAGAAGGAGTTAAAGTCTCCGTAGAAACTATTTTTCAACCGGAATACTCTAATCCAGGTAGTGATCATTTTATGTTCGCTTATCGAGTAGAAATTTCTAATCTTACAGAAAATAGCGTTAAGTTGTTAAGTCGCCATTGGTACATTTTTGATTCTAATAGCACAAAGAAAGAGATAGAAGGTGAAGGTGTTGTAGGGATGCAACCAGTAATAGATCCAGGAGAAACCCATGTATACGTTTCTGGCTGTAATTTAAAAACCGATTTAGGTAGTATGAAAGGTTATTTCACTATGAAGCGTTTGGCAGATAATGTGTTAATTGATGTCGACATTCCAGAATTTCTTCTGATTGCTCCTTATAAACTTAATTAAAGTTTAAAAAAATAACTTTATTTCTAAACACTTTTTCTCTTGCCCAACAAAGCAAAAGCGGCTGAGAAAATCCCAAGCCGCTCGTTGCCTTTCATCGGTAGATAAAATTTCTTAGTCTCTGCCCCTTCCAAAAAGCATAGATACATAATACAATAGATTTGCAATTGCCCCAACTGCAGCTACCACATAAGTCATTGCTGCCCACCAAAGCGCATCCTTAGCTTGCAGACTTTCAATTGGTGTTTGCATCACACTATTGTTAGATTTTAACCAAGTAATTGCTCTGTTACTCGCATCAAACTCCACAGGTAATGTAATGATGCTAAACAGTGTGATTAAGGCCAAACCTATTACACCGACTGCCAACACAATTGGTGTAACAGAAAAGATTAAAAGCATAACGCCCAATAACAAAACCCACTGCAACAAGTTGGAAGAAATACTAACCAGCGGGACCATCGTGCTTCTAAAATTCAACCAAGCGTAAGACTTCGCATGCTGAACTGCGTGCCCACATTCATGAGCTGCTACCGCCGCTGCTGCAACACTTCTGCTGTAATAAACATCTGTACTTAAATTAACGGTTTTTTCTGATGGATTGTAATAATCGGTTAATTGACCTTCTGTACTCATTACACTTACATCATAAATGCCATTATCTCTTAACATCCTTTCTGCCACTTCTTTTCCCGACAAACCCGAGCTAAGCTGTATTTCGGCATACCTAGAAAACTTGTTCCTAAAACGCCATTGTACAAACATGCTCAACACTAATACCGGGATGATTAAAATTAAATAAACCCCCATTTTCTATTTTTATGTTTTTCAATCACTCACATATCAAAAAGCGTTCCTATAATGCCTGAAGATTAAAATACGAGTATTTTGCCCAATGATGACATTGCTAACTTATATTGAAGGCACTTTCTGAAAGATTTTTCATTCTCTAAACGATGTTAAACCTTACTAAAATGTTACAAACAGTAGAAAATGAAAGTTAACTCATCTTTATAATAGTACAAATTTTTAGAACTTAAATGGATGGCCTAAACCATAACCTGCCTTTGGCTGGAATTTTAGCTTAACTTGTAAATAAGTTGATTAAAAAGTCTAATAAAGCTATAAAAAATTTTATTTCTAAAATACTCTTTCACGGAGGTTAGTCTCTTGTATTGAAAATGGAACAAAACAAACATATGCGTCTTATTATCAGTCTTATTTAAATACAACTGTTTTATTGCCACTTATAAAAACACGATGTTCAAAAACTAAATCCAACGCTTCTAGCAGCACACGTTTCTCCACTTCTTTTCCTGCTTTTACCATTTCCTTTAACCCAAAATTATGATCTATATGTGTAATTTGCTGAGCGATAATTGGACCTTGGTCAAGCAAATCAGTAACAAAATGTGCGGTAGCGCCTATTATTTTTACTCCTCGTTCAAAAGCCTGTCTATACGGATTTGCACCTATAAAAGCTGGTAAAAAAGAATGATGAATATTTATAATTCTATCCGGATAGCTTTTTATAAAATCGTGTGAGAGGATTCTCATAAATTTTGCCAAAACAATATAGTCGACCTTAAACCTATTTATAATTTTTTTAACTTCTTGTTCAAAAACTTCTTTACTTTTTTCTTTATGATCTACAAAAAAATAGGGTATGCCGAACTGCGAGGTAACTTCTTCTAAATCTTGGTAATTTCCAATTACGCATTTAACCGATGCACCTAGATTTTTAAATTGGTTTTTGACTAAAATTTCGGCCAAACAGTGATATTCTTTAGTAACCAAAATTACAGCTGATGGCTGTTCTGCGCAAATAATATTAACACTAGCATTAATAGGCAACAGCTTGAGTAGATTTTCCTTTAAAATAAAGTTGTCGGTTGTTAAATTTCCACAAGCAATTCTAGCGAAAAAAGCATCACTTGCTTCATCAACGAATTCTCGCATGGCAATAATGTTTAGTTTCTCTGATGCTAGCGCATTGCTTATGCTAGAGACTAATCCCACTCTATCTGTGCAAGAAATTAAAATGGTTAAGGCTTCCAAAAAATTTTATTATTGACGAACATCCAATCTGCTATTTTTTATACCCGTTAACCTTTAAAAGCGTTCCATCCCTGTGCAGTTAGTTCATGAACTTGGTTTGATTTAGACACCATTTTGCATCCTGAATTTTTATCCGTCACATGTCCAATAACCGTTACATCTACATCATTTTTTAATTTATTATAGTCATTTTGGCTAATTGTAAACAACAATTCATAATCTTCTCCACCGCTTAAAGCACATACCGTTGGGTCTAATCCAAGTTCTCTTGCTGTCTCGTAGGTCATTGGATCTAAAGGAATTTTATCCTCATAAATTGTGAACCCTTTATCGCTCTGGGTAGCTAGGTGCAAAATTTCTGAAGCTAAACCATCAGAAACATCTATCATAGATGTGGGTTTGATGTTTAAATCTTCTAATAAAGCGATTACGTCTTTGCGCGCCTCGGGCTTTAATTGCCTTTCTATAATGTAATCTTTCCCCTCCAAATCTGGTTGTATTTGTGGGTTTTCCAGGTAAATTGATTTCTCTCTCTCTAAAATTTGCAAGCCTACGTAAGCGCCTCCTAAATCGCCCGAAACACATAACAAATCATTCTCATTTGCGCCACTTCTATACACCACCTTATCTACATCAACATAACCAATGCTTGTTACACTTATAATTAAGCCTTGTTTGCTAGAAGAAGTATCGCCACCAATTAGATCTATGTTAAATCTATTGCAAGCCAATTCTATCCCTTTATAAATCTCTTCCACAGCCTCTAAGGGAAATTTACTAGACAATCCAATCGATACAGTGATGCTACTCGCCATACCATTCATTGCATAAATATCACTTAGATTTACTTGTACTGCTTTATATCCTAAGTGAATGAGTGGAACGTAGGCCAGATCAAAATGAATGCCTTCTAAAAGTAGATCTGTTGATATTAGCACTTGCTTCCCTTTTGCGTCCAAAACCGCTGCATCATCACCAATTCCTTTTACAGATTCACTATTCTTTATTGTAAATCTAGAAGTAAGATGTTTTATCAACCCAAATTCACCTAACTGATTTATCTCCGTTTTTTCTTTATTTTCAAACATATTCACAACGTTTTATTAAAAGCAATGCTGCTTTTAATTAATAACTCTTTTTAATTCTATCTCGCTTTTGTAATTTCTAAGCCAGTCTTTACCTTCAGTAAATCGTGCAATTAACATGGCCGCTATATTGTCTCCGGTTGCGTTCAACAAAGTTGCCATTGGGTCTACCAAAGTGCCAATAATCATTGCTGGAGGCAATGCTTCGGGTGGAAGATGGTATGCTGAAATCATCAAAAGTTCTCCAATATAACCACCATTTGGTATCCCCCCTTCTACAATACTTACAAGAACCGTAATTACTAAGGCAAGCAAAATAGTATCTACGTGTGCTAAATCTTTCCCAAACATAGCAAAAACTACGGCAATCTTAACAATAGAACTTATGCTTGAACCGTCTTTGTGCAGCGTCGACCCGAGTGGAATGGTTACATTTGCGATATAATCTGGTACACCCATTTTAGCAGCTCCATCCAAATTAGCTGGTATTGTAGCAATGCTGCTGCAAGTACCTATTGACGTTAAGCTAGGCACGATGTTGTTTTTCCAAAATATTTTTATTGCTTTAAAACCGCCTGCAACAAAAGCATAAAAACTAAAAAATACCACAAAATAAAACGCCCCAATTCCATAGTATAGTCCTAGTGCCTTTGCATAAGTACCAAAAAGCTGAGGACCAAAAACGCCCACTTGATAGGCAAAATATGCCCCCAAACCAATTGGTCCCAATTTCATAATCAAGACTATTAACTGCTTCATCACTTCGTTTCCCGAAACTAAAAAGTTTTTAAACGCAGTTCCTTTTTCATCCGCGTAAAGCGTTGAGAAGCCGACAAAGACAGATAAAACAATTAGCGCTAGCATATTTTGTCTACTTCCTATTTGATAAAACTCATTAACTGTTACCAAATGTGTAATTTGTTCCCCGACACTTTGCGATTTTACCACATCTGGCAAAAACAAAGTTGTAGATGCTTGTTGCGTAATGGGAAAAAACCAAGTAGCCGATAAGGTCAGTAAAGCCGATATTAGTACAGTAGACAAGAACACCAATACCATAACTGTTAATAATTTACCTAATTTTTTATCCCTGTCTATGTTTGCAATGGCAGATGAAACAGCAAAAAATACTAAAGGAATTACCGCGGTAAATAAAAGATTAAGAAAAATGTCTCCTAAAGGCTTTATACTTTCTACATTTTTACCAAAAAAAAGTCCGTAAATGCTTCCCAAAATTATTCCTAATAATAACCATAATAGGCTTCCATAATTTTTTAGAATAACTTTAGCTTTCATATTACAATCCTAAGTCAGCAGAAATATCCAACATCCGCTGAATAGGTTTTCTAGCAAGCGCTATAATATTTTCGGGAACTGTAACTTCTGGTAGGCCATTTTTTAAACACAAATAAAGCTTTTCTAGGGTATTTCTCTTCATATATGGACAGTCGTTACAGGCACAACTGTTGTTTGGTGGTGCAGGTATAAAAGTTTTTAAAGGATTTGACTTTTCCATTTGATGGATAATACCACTTTCAGTTGCTACTATAAATTCCTTTGCGGGATTGTTTATCGTGTACTTTAGTAGACCTGTTGTGGAACCTATGTAATCTGCCATTCTTAGAATAACCTCTTCACACTCAGGGTGGGCGATGAATTTTGCATCTGGATGACGTGCTTTTAATTTGGTAATTTTCTCTTTAGAAAAAATTTCGTGAACCATGCATGCACCATTCCAAAGTACCAAATCTCTACCGGTCTTTTTGGCAACCCATGCACCTAAATTTCTGTCTGGACCAAAAATAATTTTTTGATCTTTAGGTAAACTTTCTACAATCTGAACAGCATTTGTGCTAGTACAAACAATGTCGCTCATTGCCTTCAATTCGGCAGTGCAGTTTACGTAGGTAATCACCAAATGATCTGGATATTTCTCCTTAAATTTCTTAAATAAATGCGGCGGACAGCTGTCTGCCAAAGAGCATCCCGCTTTAACATCTGGTAATAAAACTATTTTTTGTGGCGACAGAATCTTTGCTGTTTCTGCCATAAAATGAACACCCGCAAATACAATTACCTCTGCGTCAGTTTTTGCTGCCTCTTGTGATAACCCTAAACTATCCCCTATATAATCCGCAATATCCTGTATATCAGGTTCCTGATAATAGTGAGCAAGAACAATTGCATTTTTTTCTCTTTTTAACTTTGCTATTTCTTCAAAAAGATCTAAAGTCGGATCTATTTGCTCATCTACAAATCCTTTCTGCTTAATTTCTTCTAAAATATTCATAACCTGTTTTTATTCCATTTGAAGCTTCTCCAAAGATACATGCTTTCCACACTTTAATATTTAATAGTTATTTTAAATATATAATTATTAAGGTTTATTAGTGTGTTAACTTTGTTGGCAAGTTTATTAAATAGCTTCTTCTTTTTAAGTTATTCTAGACTTCTCCACAATTGTGTTTACTGTTTAAAATGTTAGTTCACTCATTTTCAACTTAATTTATTAAATGGTTTTAACTTTTCAATACTAGAATGTTAACTGTTTGTTAAGTTCAAAAAGTTAGTTACTCGTAAAAACTGGCTTAAAAGTTGAGCAAAGAAATAGATCAACTTGGTATTTTCAGCTATCTTTAAACAAACAAGAAAATTTGTTAGCTCAATGTAGACATGAAATTAACAATTATAAGGGGTTTGTTAACATGATTTTTAAAACTTATAGATAATGCGTAAAGTAGATTTTCTAGTAATTGGCTCAGGGATTGCAGGTTTGAGTTTTGCATTAAAGGCTGCTAAACACGGCAACGTTTTAATTGTTACGAAATCAAACGAAGATGAGTCTAATACCAAGTATGCACAAGGTGGGGTGGCTGTTGTGGTTGATAAGCAGGATTCTTTTGAAAATCATATTTCTGATACTTTAATTGCTGGCGATGGACTTTGTGATGAGAAGATAGTGGAAATAGTGGTAAGTGAAGGACCGCAGCGAATTCAAGAAATTATTGACTATGGGATTGATTTTGATAAAGATCAATCTGGTTTTTATGATTTAGCCAAAGAGGGTGGGCATTCAGCGCATCGGGTTTTACATTATAAGGATGTTACTGGCTATGAAATAGAAAGAGTTCTCTTACAAGAGATCCATCAAAATGACAATATAGAAATATTAACCCACTACTTTGCATTGGAACTGATTACCCAACACCATTTAGGCACTTTCGTGGATAAACGTAGTGAAGATATTAACTGTTATGGCGTATATGCCTTTAATACTGAGCTTAACGATGTAGAAAAGATTTTAGCAAAGGTTACTGTTATGGCTGCAGGAGGCGCTGGGCATGTATATTCATCCACTACTAACCCGGTTATAGCAACTGGAGACGGAGCAGCTATGGTTTATCGAGCAAAAGGAAAGATAAGAAATATGGAGTTTATTCAATTCCATCCAACCGCTTTGTTTCATCCTGGAGAATACCCATCTTTTTTAATATCTGAAGCAGTTAGAGGATTTGGGGGTATTTTAAAAAGAAAAAATGGAACAGAGTTTATGCATGAGTATGATGAGCGACTATCTCTTGCTCCTCGAGATATTGTTGCCAGAGCTGTGGATGCAGAAATGAAGAAATCTGGAGACGACTTTGTTTATTTAGATATAACGATGCGAAGTAAGGAGGATATTCTTAAACACTTTCCAAATATTTATGCAAAATGTTTGTCCATTGGAGTTGATATGACAAAGGATTTTATTCCCGTTACTCCAGCTTCACATTATATGTGTGGCGGTGTTTTGGTTAATGAATATGGGAGATCGTCTATTAAAAACCTCTATGCCTGTGGGGAATGTTCTTCGACTGGATTACATGGAGCCAACAGGTTAGCTTCTAACTCATTGCTTGAAGCTACTGTGTTTGCACACCGAATTTATTTGGATGCAGTAGAGAATTTTAAAAATAACGAAATACCGGATAACGTTCCAGATTGGGATGATAAGGGGGTTACACAGGTAGACGAAGATATTTTGGTAACCCATAATTTGAGAGAGACACAGCGAATTATGGGAGATTACGTTGGCATCGTTAGATCTGATTTTCGTCTTCAAAGGGCTTACAGGAGGTTGTTTTTAATTTATGAAGAAACTGAGGAGTTTTATAAGAAGAACAAGGTATCTGTAAAGCTTTGTGAATTAAGAAATGTAATTCAAGCTGCCTATTTAGTTATAAAATCAGCTATGGAGCGGAAAGAAAGTAGAGGGTTGCATTATACCACAGATTACGATTGGCGGATACAGAAAATACACGATACAATACTTTAGATAGAAAATAATGCCATTAATACTTCCAGTAAAAGGAGTTTCGCCACTTATAGGCGACGATTGTTTTATTGCCGAAAATGCGACTATTGTTGGTGATGTAAGTTTAGGAAATAGGTGTTCGGTCTGGTTTAATGCTGTGATAAGGGGTGACGTAAATCGCATTTCGATTGGCAATGAGACGAATTTACAAGACGGTGTTGTCATCCATGCAACCTACCAAAAGGCTTCTACCACTATTGGAAATAGAGTTTCTGTTGGGCACAATGCCATAGTGCATGGCTGCATCGTAGAGGATAATGTTTTAATAGGTATGCAGGCTGTTGTAATGGATAATGCGGTAGTCGGGTCATTTTGTATCATAGCCGCTGGTTCTGTCGTACTTGAAAATACGGTGTGCGAAAGCGGATATATTTATGCAGGCACTCCTGCAAAGAAGATAAAGCCAATTTCAGTTCAACAGCGCAATTTATTGAATAGCTTGCCAGACAATTACATCTTATACGCTAGCTGGTTTCAGTAGGGAAAGCTAATTTTAATTGAATCTACGATTTAGATTGTTATTAGTTTCTTTTACGGGTGGTTTTACTGTAATGGGCGGTGGTGTAGGTTTTTCTGGAGGTGGTGGGATAGTTAACTTATCTTCTCGTTCCCAGTTTGCCCTCAAAGATCGCTCTACTGGATCGTACCAAATTTTTTCCGGTTGTAAACGAGCGGATACGTTTCCTGTGTCCCACTCATCGTTATTGTTTGCATCATATATTACACGAATAAAATACTTTCCTGAAGGATAATTTGCAAAATTTATAGTCTGATTTTTTTTAATTGGATATGTTTTTATAGTTTCTTTTTGTTCAGTGATAAACTCTACTAGGTAACTTTTTGTCGTATCAGGAACTTCTACATGTAAGATCAGGGAGCCGTAATCATCTTTGCTACCAAGGGTAAAGCTTTTATTAATCAGTTTATTTTTAGTATTAAAAATAGCTGTAAATGCTCCGGGCTCAATTTTAATGTTATATGTTCTTTTTGTCTGCCACGGGTATTTGATATAATACTTTAAGAAGTTTACACTGTCTTTAATAATCTCAAAATTAGTTCTTTTTATCGAATCCTCTAATAAATTAATCTTTGTCTGGTCTACTCCAGTAAGTGGAAAATTAGCAGTTAATGTGTATGATTTGAAAGGACTAAGCTTTAAATCACTTGTATTGTCTGTGAAGGTTAGCTCTCGTTTATAATCATCTTTCTTTCCACGCGTAAATGATATCGTATCTAATTTTTTTCCTGCGTCCGAGATTTCTAGTTTTACAGAATCAAAATCTAGTTTTCCCAGCCAAACATTCGCTGTGTCGTTGTTTTTAGAAAACGAAACGTATTTGTCTTTGTTCAGTGGGGCAGGTTGAATGACGTTAATTGTTGGATTCTTTAAACGCTGGTTAAATATAAAATACATACTTCCATCTAAATTAAACTTTCTGTCTACAGTTCTGTATTTAGATGCTTTCTCCTTAAATACCTGTAAATCATAGTTTTGAATATTTTTATTGATGTGTACCGTATCCTTTCTAAAGCCGATTTCATCAGATATTTGTTGGTAAATTTTATCGCCACCCCCGCTTTGTTCCTTCAACGCATAGACCTTGTAGTCGTCTTCTCGCAAATTGTTCAATTGGTAGCGGCCGGAGCTATCAGTTGTAGTATAAATAGAGGGACGTTTTTTTCCAAGGAGTGAATCCTTATTAAGTGGTAGTATAAAAACTGTAGCATCCAACTCAGGTATCCCAGTCAGCGAGCTAATTACGGTACCACTCAATTGCAAAGAATCTATTTTGGGTCCAGTCGAGAAAACATAGCTCAAATTTTTTATTACATTTCCCTCATTCACATCAGCAACCGCTTTACCAAAATTTAGTGTGTAGGTAGTATTTTTTTCTAATGTATCTTGTAAATCAATTTCTAATTTTTTTCCTTTTGTTTTTAAAATAGGAGGTTTCTCTTGATCTGGTGAGATATTAAATTCTTTAAATTCATCATTTAGCTTAAAGTATTCATCAAACTCGATGATTATCTTTTTAGCCGTAAAGTTTTTTGTCAAATTTTTTGGAGTCATTAATACCACTTTGGGCGGAGTGGTGTCTTTTGGGCCTCCCTGCGGATTTTGTGGAACAGCACAGGCCATTATTAAAGAAATTACTCCAAAAACGGCAATGTTCATAATTCTATAAAATGGACTTCGTTTATTTCGCATTTTCAAACGTTTTACAGCATTTTATCATTGTTTTAACCTTAGAGTTGAATAAATTTTGTTATCGCCTTATTGAGGCATAAAATTAACAGAAAATATTTTATTTAAGTATTTGACAATCAACTATTTAGTAATATAAACCATCAAAACGGAAATGTCGGAGGGAGAAACTCCCGAAATTCTAGAGGCTTGCCCAAGTGTTCTTGGTTTCACTTTAAATAGTTTCTCTCTGGCTTCTTTTGAGATTGAGATTATTTTATTATAGTCAAAATCTACTTGGATGGTTTTGTTTTCCATCTTTAACATTTTTGCTACTATTTCGTTTTCTTTCTCAAAATAGCTTTCATATTTAATTTGTATTTCGGCCTGCTCTATCGTATCATCGTCTAATTGTGAGGTAGCTTTCGCTAGAGGTTGACTTACTAACATTACATTTTTTATCCCTACATGTGGTCTTGATATCAAGCTATTTATTTTTACATTTTGATTAAGGACGCTCGATCCGAGGGTTTCTAACATAGGGTTAGCAATGTTCATTTCTATTCCTTGTTGTTTAGTAAATTTAATCAAATGCTCAGCGTCAGCTATTTTTTTATGTACTTTTTCGATTCTTTTATCTGATATTAGACCTAATCTATGTCCTATCGGGCTCAACCTAATATCAGCATTGTCTTGTCTCAAGAGCAATCTATGTTCAGCTCTTGATGTAAACATTCTATATGGTTCGTCTGTTCCCTTGGTTACTAAATCGTCTATCAATACCCCGATATAACTGTCTGATCTTTTCATAATGATAGGATCTTTCTCGTTAATTTTTTGGTGGGCGTTTATACCTGCCATAAATCCCTGACAAGCTGCTTCCTCGTATCCAGTGGTTCCATTTATTTGACCAGCTAAAAATAGGTTTTCTAATAATTTAGTCTCTAGTGTTAAATCTAATTGTGTTGGAGGAAAGAAATCGTATTCAATCGCATAGCCGGGCCTGAACATTTTTGCTTTTTCAAAGCCGGGGATTAACCGAAGTGCTTTCTGTTGAACATCCTCCGGGAGCGAGGTTGAAAACCCATTCACATAAATCTCACAGGTATGCCAGCCTTCTGGTTCAACAAAAATTTGATGGCGGTCTCTTTCAGAAAATCTATTAATTTTATCCTCTATTGAAGGACAGTACCTAGGCCCTAACCCCTTTATCCGTCCGGTAAACATTGGCGATTTTTCAAAGCCCTCCTTTAGTGCTTCATGAACTTCGGGGTTTGTATAAGTAACCCAGCAGCAACGTTTATCCTTCGAGCGACTTACGTTTGTAAATGAAAATTTTCCGGGGTTTTCATCGCCCCATTGCTCTTCCATTTTTGAATAATCGAGTGATCTCCCGTCTACTCTAGGAGGTGTTCCTGTTTTCATTCTGCCGGATTGGAAGCCAAGACCAACAAGTTGCTCGGTAATGCCGGTGGATGCCCTTTCTGCTGTTCTTCCTCCGCCGAATTTTTTTTCTCCTATATGGATTATGCCATTTAAAAATGTGCCATTTGTTAAAACTACAGCTTTGCTTTCAACTTTTATTCCCAGAGATGTTTGCACTCCATACACCGCGCCATCTTTTACTAGTAGTCCAACTACACTGTCTTGCCATAGGTCTATATTTTCTGTCCTTTCTAACATTAGTCTCCATTCTTCAGCGAAGCGCATTCGGTCAATTTGCGCTCTAGGACTCCACATCGCAGGGCCCTTCGAGAGGTTTAGCATTCTAAATTGTATAGTCGTTTTATCAGACACAATCCCTGAATATCCGCCCATCGCATCTATTTCTCGTACTATTTGGCCTTTTGCGACACCTCCCATGGCCGGATTACAGCTCATTTGGGCGATAGTTCCCATGTTCATAGTTATTAAGAGAACCTTGGATCCAAGATTTGCCGCAGCCGCAGCTGCTTCGCAGCCTGCATGACCAGCTCCCACTACTACTAAGTCGTATTTGTTAAACATGTTATTTGTTTTAGTGTTTCACGTGAAACCAATAGGCTTTTGTTTCACGTGAAACAATTATTCTGATAGCTCTAGCCATGTTGACATGGCTTCGTCAAGAGATTCGTTTAAAATTTCAAGCTTCTTCGATGATTCTTGTATTGCCGAATAATCGGTTGAGGAAATTTTTTCAAGAGCAGCACTCAATAATTTTATTTCCTTTTCTAGGCCCGCCACTTTGTGTTCGCTTTCCTCTAATGCGGCTTTCTCCTTATAACTTAGTTTCTTCTTAGCGGCAAGCTGATTGTTTGGCGTTATTTGTGGTTGAGGACTTTCGGGCTTCAACTTCGGTTGATCTAAACTTATTTTAAACTCAGAATAATTTCCATTGTAAACACTAACTCCCCCATTGCCTTCTAAAATAAAAAGTTGATCGCACATCTTATCGAGTAGATATCGGTCGTGGGAAACAAGCATTAGAATGCCGGGAAAATTTTCTAAAAATTCCTCCAATACATTCAAAGTATCAATGTCTAGATCGTTAGTAGGCTCATCTAAAATTAGGAAATTTGGGTTTTGCATAAGAACTTTCATCAAATGCAAACGTTTTTTTTCGCCTCCACTGAGCTTCTCTACCATTCCATGTTGCTTTTTAGGAGGGAAGAGAAAGAGAGAAAGTAGCTGTGAAGCTGTTATTGTAGATCCATCTGCCATCTTAATGTATTCGGCATCAGATTTTACAATGTCTATAACCCTCATTTTCTGATCGAAAGCCAATCCTGATTGTTTATAATAGCCAAAAACAGTCGTTTCTCCTATGCTTACCTTTCCACTTTCCGGTTGTTGTTGATTCGTTAAGATATTTAATAATGTCGACTTACCAGTGCCGTTTTTTCCCGCTACTCCAATCCTATCCCCTTTCTTAAAAGTATATGTAAATTCGTTTATAATTTTTATTCCGTCGTATGATTGTGAAATATGGTCTAACTCAAGAATTTTCCCTCCCTGCCTAGACATTTTTACATTTAACGTAACCGATCCTGCGTCAGATTTTTTCTTAGTTTTCTCTTCTAAATTGTAAAAAGCACTTATTCTCGCCTGAGATTTCGTGCCTCTAGCCTGTGGCATACGACGCATCCACTCCAATTCCTTTTTTAGTAAGTTCTTGTTTTTCTGCAAAGTACTTGCATCGCTTGCTTGACGTTCGCTTTTCTTTTCTAGAAAGAATGCATAATTACCTAGATAATTGTATATCTGTCCTCCATCTAATTCCACAATTGCATTGCAAACATTATCTAAGAAATATCTATCGTGCGTAACAAGTAAAATAGTTTTATTGCCAGAAGTGAGCAGCTTTTCTAACCATTCAATGGTATCGATGTCCAAATGATTGGTAGGCTCGTCTAAAATAAATAGGTCAGGATCTTCTATCAGTAGTTTTGCCAAGGCTAAGCGTTTTTTTTGACCCCCGGATAATGTATCAATTTGTTGCTGAAGTCTAAAAATTCCCATTCTATTTAGAATGGTTTTAATCTTATGCTCATATTCCCACGCATCGTGTTCACTCAGTTCCTCGTATAGCCTACTTAAAGTATTTTCATCTGGATCTGGATCTTCTAACAATTGCTCATATTCCCTTATCAACTGTTGTTGTTTATTGTCCATTGAAAAAATAAAATCACTAATGGAATCGCCCTCTTTAAACTGTGGGTCTTGATTTAAAAAACCAACCCTCACAGATTTGTTTTTAACCACCTTACCTTCTAGTGGAGGAAATTCTTCGCTCAGCAATTTTAGCAGCGTGCTTTTCCCAGATCCATTTATTCCAACCAAAGCAACTCGCTGTCCGCTATTAATGCCGAGGGTTAGGTTTTTAAATAACCATTCGTCGTGAAATGCATGTCCTACATCTTCTGCCGCAATTAAAGTGCTCAATACTTGAAATTTTAAATGTTAAAATATCGCAAAACTACGGATAATATTTGTTAAGGCGTTCATCGAAAGGTCAATTTGCGAACGTTGATTTTATCATACCTTAGGTTTATATATGGATTTACAAATAAAGCGGAAAAAGGCGGTTAGGACTCGCTCCGCCCCGCCTTTTATATCAACTAAAACTATTTATTTAGTAGCAGCAAAAACTGTTACGTCTATTAGACTGCTTAACATAAAAATAGTTGCAGTTGAATGTTGATTTTAGATCAACAGTTATTTGTTCTAGACGAACAGGTTACAATCCCTGACTAACCAACCAGATTGAATCTAATGATTTATTGCTTTTGATGATTACAAACAGCGAATAGATGGCTTATCTCACAAAACTCTTTTTTTAAGGTATAAATCCTCCATCTCTGTCATCTTTATTTTCTCAAATTTACTTTTGTCTCTGTAGCCCAAAAGATGAAGTGTGCCATGAATCATTATTCTACACACTTCATCGTAAGTGTTTATATTAAAGAGCTTTGCGTTATCTTTTACGCGCTCAATACTTATAAATACATCTGATTTAATTTGTTTGGGAGTCTCGCTATTGTCAAAGGTAATGATGTCGGTAAATGTATCGTGGTTCAAATATTTTTGATTTATTTCGAGTAAATATTCATCATTACAAAAAATGAAATTCATCTCATCAAGGGCAAATCCTTCTGCAGAAATTGCAGATTTTATCCATACTTTAACCTTCCTTTTATTTGGTAGATTGTAGTTCGCGTTTACTGCAAAGAAATTTATAGAAGCCATTGGCTAAATAGTACTTAAATGTTCGCTAATTGGTTAAAAATTTAAAATATTCGGCAATTTTCATCTTGTAATAATAGTTCAAGGTTGGAGGTAATTTTTGTAACAGGCTTTCTCCATTTAATTTTTGTTGCTTATATTCTTTTAAACGCTGTTGGTAAGATGGTGGGAATTGTTTTGCTGCTTGTGCTTCTCTATTGCTATCTTCATTCTGCTCTCTATCGGCTTTTTCTGCATTTATAAGTTTCGTTACCAAATCCTTTTGGCGCTGTATGGTTTCTTCTTCTAATTTCTTATTTACTAAATCGCTTTCGGTTTTCTTCATTTCTTTAACCGATTCATCTAGATTACCCATCTTTCCGCCGCCACCTTTACTATCTTCTCTGTTAAGTTTTTCCAAAGCCTGCCTTATCATCTGCTGCTGCTGAGCCATTTTGGCAAATTCTTCACTCATTTGCCCACTTCCCGCCTTTCCTTTATTTCCTTCTTTTTGCATTTGTTGCTTTGCTTGTTGCATGTTTTTATTTAATTGTTCCTGCATCTGCCTTAATTGCTGCATACTTTGTTGTTTGCCCTTACCTCCTTTAGCATTCTTAGTGGCTTTTTGCAGTTGCTCTAAAGCTTCATTAAGCATTAGCGCGAGGTTATTTATAGAAGTCATGGTATATTGTTGATAACGGTTTCCCTCTGCCGTTCTTCGCTCCGCTAAGCTTTCTAAACTTTTGGTTAAATTAAAGTTTATGGTGTTCATCTCTTTATTAACGGTACTTTCTATTTGAGGCACTCTTTTGCTCAAACTGAATAAGCTATCGGCAATGGTTTTCAAATTCTCTTTGACCGTTCGCTGCGCTTGTACATTAGTTCTATAACTTGGGTCGTTAGCATTCATTTCCTTCAACGCAAGCATAATTTTTTCTTGGGTAAAGGATGTAGAAAGCAGGTTTTCAAGCAGTTTACGCAGCTCTTTTGCATTTACGTTATTTTCAGCTTCTGTGCTATGCTGATTCATTTGCTTCATTTTCTCCGAAAGATTTTGCATGCCATCTGCTGCGTCTTTTTGTTTTTGGCTCGCCTGTTTTGGATTGTTTTTATCTAACGCGTCCTTACCATCTTGTTGCTGTTTTTGTATCTGCTGCAATTCGTCCTTAGGTTCTTCAAAAGTATTGGGACGTTCCAATTCCTTATTTTTCTCGCTTAATTTGGCAAGCTCTTCTTTAATTTCTTTAAGTTGTTTTATTAAATCATCCTGCTTTTCCTTCGCATCAAGTTGCGCTGTGCTTGCTGCCTTTGTTTGTTCGCTAAGCTTTTGCTGCGCTTTCGAGAGCTCATTAAGGCGATTGATGTTGTTTTCTAGTCCTTGGTCAAATTCCAGCTGTTTATACAGTTCCAAAATCCTATCCAGTTCATTTTTCAAACCTTTGTTGTCCACTTGAATTTTAGATAACTCATCCTGTGTAGAATCTTTAGCCTGTTGATCCATTAAAGATTGAAGTTTCTGCAACAATGCTTTGGTTTTTTCATCTAACACGTTATCGAACAAGTTTTTTATTTGATCTTGTTTTTGTTTGAGCTCATCCGTTTGCTGCCGATTTTCTTCTCGTTGCTGATTGCTTTTGTTGTTAAGCTCTTTTATCTCTTTAACCGCCTCGTCTAACTGTTTCTTTTTATCAAGTAAGGATTCTATCTCTTTTTTATCCTCAAAAGTAATTTCCTTTCGATCTATAAGCTTGTCGGCTATTTTTTTACTTTCTGTTTGCACCGAATTCGCAAGGCGAATGGCCGATTGCATCTGCTGTTTCAATGAAGTGCTATTCGCATTCAATTGGTTAGAAACCTCTTGTTTTGTAGGTGGAACGAATGTCATCAAAGAAGACCTAGAAATTTTCGCCCCATTAACGCCGTCGTTATCCGCTACTTCAAAATAATATTCTAACGATTGGTTCTCTTTTAAGGCAATATTTCTTAAATCCCATAAAAAGAAGAAATCGTTTGCAATAGCGTCCGCTTTGATTGCTATATTCTTGTGGAAGCTGGAGATTGATTTGCCATTTTCTTTAACATTATAATTAAAACTAAGGCGACTAAAGCCGTAGTCGTCTTCTATCTGACCGGTAAAATAAAGTGCTTTGCTTGATATCGAATCACTTTTTTGGTTAACCGCTATGCTTGGAAATTGATCTTTAATGACTGAAATTTGATGGCTAAGCGAATCAATAGAAGTTGAAAATTGATTCTTTGGAACGATACTATATCGCCCATTTTCTTTCATTTGTGAGCTGAAATTTGAAAGATTATTCTTTACAGATAAACGCCGGGATTTATCATTAAGCAGAAACAAAACGGCATCACTTTGCGAAGTTTTTATTTGCCAAGTTATTTCAGTTCCTTCCGGGATAAGTAATTCACCAACATTATCTACCTTTTCGCTTTTTTTACCAAGATAGTTTGGAAAATTAAGGAAAGCAGAAACGGTCAAAAGTTCTGCTTTGGGACGAACCTTCACCACATAACTCACTGACGAAAAACCTCCTCCTTTAAAGATTAGCGTCTTATCATTTTGAATATTTTTAATCGCAAAATTGAAGTTCGTTAAACCTTTCTTTTCTAATTTGTAAATGTTCTTTCCATCCGCTACATAAACCTCATTTGGAATATTATCCCCTACTATTTTAATAGGAATGTTGACATCATCGCCCTGGGTAAAATTTAAGTTTTTATTTGAAACTACAAACTCAAACGGCGCGATAGGAGGAATGTATTGATTGTATTTTATAAAACTATAAGTGCCTTGTTTTAAAATAATTGGAGAGAAAACAGCAATCAATAATATAAGGCTGATTGGTATAAATAAATATTTTAAATATTTCTTATTATCACCTATTCTTACTGCAGAATAAAACGGAATAGGCTTTAATTCTAAGATTTTTTGATCTATACTGGCAAAAATTAAATTGGTATTTGCCGGGTTATTTTCTGCCAATTGATGCAGTTGAAGCGTATTAAGTAGCTTGTCTTTAATATCTGTAAAATGATTGCCAATAATCACCGAAGCTTCATCCAAACTAAGCCGCCGACCCAATTTCGCCATCGCAAATAGGGGTTTGATAACTAATAAAACAATAATTAAGCAGGCGAAGGTTATAAACGAAAAAAAGACGATCGTTTTTACAGCTGCCGACGGATGGAAAAAATAAAAGCTTAGGAAAATAAATAGATACAGCAGCAACAAAACTGCTGAGGCATAGATGCTTCCACGTAAAATTTTATTCAGGTAAAACTTACGAATAAACTCGTTTATTTTTACCAATAATTCATTGTAGCTTTTTGTTGCCATGGGCAAGGGCTAATTTACGTAAATTAGATGTCTTCACCCTCCTCTTCTGGAGCGTAATTTTCTATTGCTTTGCCAATAGCGTTAACTTCCAAATCTTCTTCGAAAACGGGTAATTCTGTCTTGTAGTCTAATTTTAACCAAATTGATGAGGTGTCTTTTATAATTTGAAGGTATTCTTTCCCATCTTTAAATATGGTGTATGTATCATTTCCTTCAGGAAAAGCAGCATAAAGAACGCCGGAAACTTCTAAATCAAATGGGTCTTGCATAATGGAATTTTAGGAGGTTAAAATTACAAAATCATTGTTGGAAATTCCGCTCATTATTTACAATTCCTATTTTTGGAATCTCCATCAATAAAAAATTACTTCGCTTTGTTAAAATAAATAACGGTTTAAGTTAATTTAGCAACATTACATTCTTTTTAAAATATGAAATTAACCTTTTGGGGCGCTGCGCAACAAGTTACTGGTAGCATGCACCTGCTGGAAATTAATAATTATAACATACTAATAGACTGCGGGTTAGATTATGAGAAGGATTCTTATCAAGAAGATAATTTACAATTTCCTTTTAATCCGGCGAATATAAATCTGATAATTCTGACCCATGCACACATAGACCATTCTGGGAATCTGCCAACCTTAGTGAGGGCTGGTTTTGCCGGACAGATTTTGTGCACTCCGCCTACAGCCGACTTATCGGCATTACTTCTTTTCGATTCCGTAAACATTTTTTTAAGTAAAGAAAAGCGAACACCACGGACTAAACGCGGAAAGTTTTCGGGTCCAAAACCTTTATATCTTCAAAAAGATGTAATGGACACGCTAGATAGGATGGTTACCATAAATTTTAATAAACCTTTCCGCATCAGTGGCGATGTTAGTTTAACATTTATACCAGTCGGTCATTTATTAGGCGCTGCAGCGGCGGTTTTAACCATTAATGAGTATGGCCAAGAGAAGAAGATCGCTTTCACCGGAGACATTGGACGAGATAATTATCCAGTTATAGTTAATCCAGAGCCGTTACCAGAGGTAGATTATTTAATTTGTGAAAGTACTTACGGGGGGCGCTTTCACAGTAAAGAACTCAATTTGGAGCAACGTTTAGTGAAGGAAATCGAAGAGGCGTGCATCAAAACTCCAGGACGCTTAATTATTCCCGCTTTCAGCATCGGAAGAACCCAATCGCTGGTTTTTGCGCTTAATCAGATTTTTACAAAACAACTACTTCCTCCCATACAGGTTTTTGTAGACAGTCCAATGGCGCTTAAAGCAACCTCTATTTATCGGAAACACCACAAATTCGTCAATCAAGAAGCTAAGGATTTTTATCAAACTAAAGGTGATGAGTTTGAATTTGAACATTTAGCCTACGTGCAAACAATGAAAGAAAGCAAAGATGTTTCCAATTATTTAGATCCTTGCATCATTATTTCGTCTGCCGGGATGTTAGAGGGCGGTCGTATCCAAGACCATTTGTATTACAATATCCAGAATTATTATTGCACGTTGTTGTTTATTGGCTATTGCGCAAAAGGAACACTAGGAAACAAATTGTTGCGCGGCGATCCAATAGTGAGGATAAAAGATAGAGAATTAATGGTTTACGCTACCATTAGACAAACAGATTTGTTAAGCGGGCACGGAGATCACAACGATTTGCTAAATAAAGTTAGAGAAGCGGGAAAGCCAAAACAGGTGTTTCTGGTGCATGGTGAAATGAAAAGCTTACAAGCGTTAAGTGATGCTTTGGAAACAGAAGGTTTTTCGGTAAAGATACCAGAACGCGGAGAGACTTTTGAGATTTAATTAGCCTAATTAGAACGATTAAGGGCTTTTTATTGGCTTGACTGCTCTAAACAAGCTAATTTTAAGGAAACATCGTTTGCCTATAATGTATTTATGGTTAGCAATTTCCTTTTCCATGTAATTAGGTATGAGACTTAAAACAGACCTATCGAAAAGCGTTTAGCCTTACTCCAAACCGTTTATTTGATAAAAACTAGGGAATAGAAAAAAATTATCTATATTTGTTAGTGAGTATTCACTAACAAGTGTATTTGTTTGACAATTTACAGGGTTTCAAACGGTAACGGTAACACAAATGCAAACAAGCAAAATAAATTAAAAATAAGGATCAAAATTAGCTATAAAGCGAGTCTACACTTTTACGGAAAATTATTTAATTAAAACGATGATTGAAACCATAACACCTAGGCAGTTTGAAATAATTGAGGCGGCGGGTAAAATTTTAACCAAAGCAGGCGTGGGCGGTTTAACCATTAAAAATCTGGCCAAAGAAATGCAATTTTCGGAAAGTGCAATTTACAGGCATTTTCCCAGTAAGGAAAGCATCATCATAGCTATGCTATGCTTTTTGGCAGATGATATGGATAAACGCTATGCTAATATTATTAATGAAGCGCACTCAATCGAAGAAAAATTCATTGTTCTTTTTCAAAATCTGCTTTCCTTCTTCCATAGCAATCCGCACTTTGTGGTAGCTGTTTTTTCTGATGGACTAATCGATGAGAGTCATGCCATTAATTACTCCATTACAAACATTTTGAAAGTAAAAATAAAACACTTAAAGCCAATCATTCAAGACGGTCAAAATAATGGAATTTTTATAAACAGTCTTTCAACAGATGATTTGGTACATATTGTAATGGGCGCTATGCGCCTGCAAATGTATAAATGGCGCATGGCGAATTTCGAATTTAATATTATTGAATTTGGAAATAGACTCATACTTTCTTTGTTAGTCTTGATAAAAACCAAATAAACACCTGAACACATTCAAATCAATTTCGGTATCGTAAATTGAAGTATGCTGCTTTTTAGCTGTCGAAACAATTTTAAAGAACAAGCTTGAGAACGAGCAGAAATGTAAACAGAAATATTTTAACCAGAAATTATAAAAAGAATGAAAACAATAAATTACTCTAACGTATATCGAATTTTGCAATGGGTAATTGCTTTATCTCCACTTTTCATCCTGGTAACTAAAATTTTGAGGCCTACATGGCTAAATAAAAACAACATGGCAGAGATTATCCAATCCTATATTAGCAATGAAAATATTTCACTCTCGCGCGATAAGATCATCATACTAGCAAATAATAAGAAGTCCAATGTGGAACTGGCATATTTATAATGGCGATCTATTAACAGGGCTATTTAGCATAAGATTTTTATTTTCTAAGAATATTTGAGCTGAAAGAAGATAATTACCTCAAAAATTACAATCAGGTTAAAAAATTTTTTTTTACCCCTAGACGAACTTTTGATTTCACAAACAGATATGATAACTGCCAAATTAATTTTGATTTCGGCACTGGCAAATATAGGATTCAACAAAGCAAAAACTGATATCAACAATGGATGTTAAAATGAAATATGGATTAATGGTTTTATTAGCTGCAACGTTTTTCTCTTGCAACTCGAAAAATAAAGAGGTAAAACCAGTTGTGCAAGACATTAAAGAATTGGTTTTTGTATCGGGGGTAGTGGAATGGGATGATGTCTATAACCTAACGGCACAAACTGATGGTGTGTTGACCAATGCCAATTTCGACGCCGGAAACAAAGTAGTTCAAGGGGTCGTTTTGGCAAGTATCGATAACAAAACCAACCAAATTAATACCGAAATGGCACAAAAGCAATTGGCTATTGCCAATCAAAACCTGACATCAAAATCGCCGCAAATGCAACAACTACAGCAAAATATTGGCTTTGCTGAGAGCAAATATAGACAGGATAAAACGCAAGAAGAACGATACAAAAGAATGTATGAAAGTGAAAGTATAGCAAAAATGGAATATGAAAATATAGCTTTGAACGCAAAGAGCTCTTTGGCAAATTTGAATGCATTAAAAGACCAACTCGCGCAAATTTTACAACAAGCCAAGCAACAACAAATTGCCATTAAAGGACAGTTGCAAAACAGTAAAGTGGTGCAAAACTATAACCAAATTGTGGTAACCGAAAGTGGCACCATCATCAAGAAACTAAAAAACTCGGGAGAATATGTGCGCAAAGGCGATATTATTGGCACCATAGCCAATGATAAGAAAATTGAAATTGTATTAAATGTTGATGAAAACAGCATTGCCAAAGTAAAGATTGGGCAAACTGTTTTTGTGCAATTGAATACCGACAAAAGTAAAACCTACGACGCTAAAATAACTGAAATATTGGCAGCATTTGATGAAAAAACACAGTCGTTTATTTGCAAAGCAAGCTTTGATACTGCATTGAATACCAGTATTTTCGGAACGCAACTGGAGGCAAATATTTTGGTTGGCGAAAAGAAAGATGCATTGTTGATTCCGAGAAGCTATATGGGTTTTGGAAACAAAGTAAATGTAAAAGGGAAAGACGAAGATGTAATTATTAAAACAGGTATTGTTTCAACAGATTATGTTGAAGTTTTGCGTGGAATTACCAAACATGACATTCTGTTACCCCTAAAACTATAAGCAATGAACATAAACAGCGCCATTGCCAAAACATACATTTTTTCTAACCAAAAGCTTACTGCGGTAGCCGTTCTGGGCGTTTTGTTGGGCATGTCTATTTATATTTTTATGAATAGTTTGTTGGTGGGTTTTGATAAAAGTTCCAACAAGTCGATTTTCAGGAACACTTCGCACATTCGAGTTTATAAAGGTGATGAGGTAAGCAAAGTTTTGATAAAAGACACTAATTCTGATTACCTAATTATCAACCCAAAAGTAGTGCCCAATAACAACACTATCCTCAACCCAAAAATGGTGATGGAAACCATTTTGAAACAAAAAGAGGTAACGGTGGTAACGCCACAGATAAACACCAGTGTTTTTTACAATAATGGCAAATCCCAAATAGCAGGTCTTGCGGTTGGAGTAAACCCGAACGAAGCCAATTTGATGTACAATATTCAGTCTTTTATGGTCGAGGGAGATTTTGATTTACTTAAATCTAATCCCAATGGAATGGTTATTGGCAGCGGCATTGCAGAGAAAATGAATTTAGCCGTTAGCGATAATATCAACCTCAGTTCCTCCAAAGGCGTAAACCGAACTTTCAAAATTGTAGGCATTTTTAAAACCAATAATTCGGCTACAGACAAAACAAAATCCTACATAAATTTGGCCGCTGCACAACAATTATTGCTCGAAGGAAATTCTTACATAACGGATATAAATGTAAACGTAACCGACCCCGAAATTGCCGAGAAAGTTGCCGCTAAATTGAGTCAAATAACAGGCTACAAAGCTGAAGGATGGAAGGAAGCCAACGAAACCTTGATGGCATCCAGCAGAATGCGAAAATTCATTATCACCTTCGTGTCGTTCACTATTCTTCTGGTTGCAGGCTTTGGAATTTACAATATTTTAAACATGACAGTTTCTCAAAAGATAAATGACATTGCCATTTTAAAAGCGATGGGATTTAAAGGTAAAGATGTCATCCGTATTTTTGTAACGCAAGCTGTTTCTATTGGTATTATGGGCGTTAGTGGCGGCGTAATTATGGCAATCATTCTGGTTACCCTATTAAAGAGAATTTACCTCGGTGGCGATATTGGATTTTTTCCGGTGGATTATGAACCCGAAAAATTTATTCAAGGCATAGTAATTGGATTGGTAATCACCTTTTTTGCAGGCTATATCCCAGCCAAAAAGGCTGCAAATGTTGATCCGGTTGACATTTTAAGAAAATAGGAATGGGCACGATTTTAAAAACAACTAATATCGATAAGTTCTTTTATGAACCAACTGAATTTCAAGTGTTGAAAGGTATAAATTTTGAGGTGAAAAGAGGAGAATTTTTAAGCATGATTGGAAAGTCTGGGAGTGGAAAATCGACTTTATTGTATATACTCTCTACGATGGATACCGATTATAAGGGTCAATTATTTATTGATAATCAATTGACTACTGGTTTGTCCAAAGATAAACTAGCCGAGTTGCGGAACGAGAAGATTGGATTTGTGTTTCAGTTTCATTATTTATTATCCGAATTTTCTTGCCTGCGAAACGTGATGATTCCGGCTTTAAAATTGGGTAAGCTATCCGAAAAAGAAATAGAAGCAAGAGCCTATGATAAACTGAATGTTTTAGGCTTAAAGGACCAAGCATTGAAACCAGCCAGCAAACTTTCTGGTGGCCAACAGCAGCGGGTAGCCGTTGCGAGAGCACTAATTAACGATCCGTTGATCATTATGGGCGATGAGCCAACGGGGAATCTGGACAGTAAAAACACCAATATTGTTTTTGACATTTTTCAGGAACTCACGCAAAATTATGGTCAAACAATTATTGCTGTAACCCATGACGAAGATTTTGCGCAAAAAAGCGATAGAGTGATGGAAATGAAAGACGGAGAAATTTTTAAACATACCTACAAAAGCTAAACGTTTTCTAATTTCCTACCCTCTACAAGCTATCTTACCTATTTATCCCATCAAATTACAAATTTCTATCTTGGCTTCATGGAAAATCTGGATCAAATATCAGAATTTAAATCTTCGCCCGAGCTCGTTGCGCAACTCTACAAATACAGCATAAAAAAGAACTACAAGGCGGGAAGCACAATATTGAACGAAAACTCTAATATCCGCTCTATACCAATTGTTACCAAGGGGATGATGAAGGTGTTTAGAACCGAAGCAGACGGCAGGGAAATTTTGCTCTATTACATTAAAGCCGGTGAAAGCTGCATCATGTCTTTTTTGGGTGGATTGCACAATGAAATAAGCAAAGTTAGAGCCGAAGTAGAAGAGGACGCGGAAATTCTTTTTCTGCCTATTGATAAGGTTTCCTTGTTTATTAAAGAATATCCACAATGGTTAGATTATATTTTCCGCCTATATCACAAACGTTTTGAAGAATTATTGGAAATTGTAAATGCCATTGCATTTAAAAAGGTAGATGAACGCCTTTTGAGTTTGCTAAAAACAAAATCAGATCTCACGCAATCTAAAACCATTTCAATTACGCATGAACAATTGGCCAATGAATTGGGAACGGTTCGGGTGGTGGTTTCTAGATTGTTAAAGCAGCTAGAGGACAATGGTGTTGTGCAACTTGGCCGAAGCAAGATTATCCTTATGTAACCAAAGTAGCTGTATGGGCTTTTGATTTGATGCACCTTTGTGGTATCAATATTAAAAAGGAATGGAACTAGCGGGCTATTTAGCATCAATTTTTATAGGTATAGCCTTAGGCCTAATTGGTGGCGGTGGCAGCATTCTAACGGTACCTGTTTTAGTTTATTTATTTAGTGTTGATGCGGTTTTAGCAACGTCTTATTCACTTTTTATTGTGGGTACAACAAGTGTGGTGGGCTCTCTTTCCTATTTCAAAAAAGGGTTGGTAAATATCAAAACAGCAGTTGTTTTCGGCTTACCATCTATTGTGGCGGTGCTGCTTACAAGAATCTATATTGTTCCAGCCATCCCAAAAGAAATTTTCAGCCTTGGTAACTTTACCCTTACTAAGGGCGTATTATTTTTACTATTGTTTGCTGTGCTGATGATTTTTGCGTCATACAGTATGATAAGAAAGGATAAATTATTAACGGAACAAAAAAACAGCGCATCCTTCAAATACCCATTAATAATTTTGCAAGGTTTTTTTACGGGTGCAATTACAGGCTTAATAGGTGCGGGTGGCGGGTTTTTGATTATTCCGATGCTCGTTAATTTGTTAAAATTACCTATAAAAACTGCAGTAGGAACCTCATTGGCCATTATGGCTATCAGCGCCCTTCTTGGGTTTTTATCTTCGTTGCAACATAGCACTATCAACTGGCAGTTATTGCTAATCATTTCCTGCATAGCCATCATCGGGATATTGATAGGCAGCTATATTTCTACAAAAATCGACGGTAAAAAACTCAAGCCTGCCTTTGGGTGGTTTGTGCTGTCAATGGGCATTTACATCATCATTAAAGAAACTATTTTAAAATAATAAAGCTATGGTACAAGATCATTATTACGGGGTTAACTTACAATTGAACGAAGGCAGGAAAGGCACTTTTTCCCCCCTGTTTTAAACGAAATTATTGATAGAGGGCAAATATTTGATTACCCAGGCAGAAATGTTTCCGACCGTAAAAATTAGTTGATATAGAAAATGATTTAGATAAAGTTCAGCGGATTGTAGGAAAAGAAAAAATTTCGCTGCTTGGCAAGAAATTTTATGAAAACAGAAATAATATTGACATCGAACATTATCTAATGTGACAATAGTAGCTGTACAGGTGGATCAAATAATCGAAGTTTGTAGAATTAGACAAATATAACAGAACAATAAAAATTAAGACTATGTTTTTTCAACACGTTTATGATGAAAGTTTGGCTCAAGGAAGTTATGTGATAGGTTGCCAGGCTACCGGCGAAGCAATAGTAATAGATGCAAAAAGAGATATTGATGTATATCTTGATATTGTCAAACAAAACAATCTTCGCATTACCCACATAGCCGAAACACATATTCACGCAGATTTTCTTTGCGGTTCCAGAGAATTGGCTTCCGTTACTGGCGCAACGATGTATCTATCAGCAGAAGGAGGCGAGGATTGGCTTTATGAATTTGCACACAAAGGTTTAAAAGATAGGGATGTAATAAAAGTTGGAAACCTTTCTTTGGAAGTATTGCACACGCCGGGCCACACGCCAGAAAGCATCAGCTTTTTACTTACGGACCATCCGGCAACAGAAAAACCAGTGATGTTATTTACAGGAGATTTTGTGTTTGTGGGAGATATTGGCCGTCCTGATTTACTGGAAAAGGCCGCGGGGCTTATTGGTACCAAAGAATCTGGCGCCAAACAAATGTTCCAATCGTTAAAAAAGTTTGCTGCTTTGCCATCATATGTGCAGGTATGGCCAGCTCATGGTGCAGGTTCTGCTTGTGGCAAGGCTTTAGGCGCAGTGCCAAGTACTACGATAGGTTATGAGAAAATACGCAATTGGGCATTTAGGTATGGTGAAAATGAACAAGGGTTTACAGATTGTCTTTTAGCAGGGCAACCAGAACCGCCCAAGTATTTTGCGATGATGAAACACTTAAATAAAGCCGACCGAAAGTTACTTATAGAAGTACCTAGGCATCTCAAATTAACCACGACACAGTTTAATTCTGCTTACAAAAGCGATATTAAGCTAATCGACTCCAGCGATAAGGCAGATTTCGCCAAAGGATTTATTCCTGGCAGTCTTAATATTCAAAACAATAACACTTTCTCTACCTGGGCTGGTTGGCTACTTAATTACCAAGAGCAGTTTATGTTGGTTTGTAATGATAGTCAAATAGAGGATTTGACCAGGAAGCTGATGCGCATAGGGCTGGATAATATTTACGGTTACATTTCGAATGTCAACGAATGCGGTCTCGAACTACAAACAGAAGAAGTAATTTCAGTTGATGCCTTTAAAACCTATCTCGGCAAAGAAGACGTTCAAATTATAGATGTAAGAGGCGCAACCGAATACGAAGCAGCGCACATTAAAGGAGCAGATAATATTTTTGTGGGAACCATTCAAGATAATTTGGATAAGATAAGCAAACACAAACAGCTCGTTATTTACTGTCAGGCAGGAGATCGTGCTGCAATTGCCTATTCGGTAATGGCTAAAAACGGTTTCAAGAACGTAAAGAACTTTTCTGGAGGAATGAAAGCGTGGCTGGAAGCAAAAGGTAAAACCATAAGTAGCAAAACAGCAATATTTATCAACATATAGAATTATGGGATTTTTTTCATTATTATTTGGCAACACCGACAACAGTAAACTAAAAGACGCGATAAAAGCGGGTGCATTTTTGGTAGATGTTCGCGGTAGCGGAGAGTTTGCGTCGGGCAGCGTAAAGGGAGCAGTAAACATTCCGTTAGATAAACTGCCAAGTCAATTAGCTAAATTTAAGGGCAAGAAAAACATCGTTGTTTTTTGCCAAAGCGGTAACCGAAGCAGTAAGGCAAAAAGCCTTTTGGAGCAAAGCGGTATACAAAACGTACTAAACGGTGGCACTTGGAACAATGTAAATAGGGTAAAGAATGAATAATGGAAAGGAGCTGCAATGTTGCGGTACACCATGTGATGATAAGCTTGACCAAGCCTTTTGGAACACCCGGTGGGAGACTGGCGAAACACGCTGGGATAACGGCGAAGCTTCGCTTGCAATTACAACCTAACTATCACAATACACCAACAAAAATGCTGCGGTATTAATTCCCGGTTGTGGCAATGCCTACGAGGCAGCGTATTTAGTTGTAAATGGGTTTACAAATATCACACTGATTGACATTGCGCCTGCACCCATAAACTTGGTTAAAGCCAGGTTTTCCGATAGACCACAGGTAAACGTGTTGTGCGAGGATTTTTTTAAACATCAAGGCAAATACGATTTGATTATCGAACAAACATTTTTCTGTGCCATCCCACCCAATAGGCGAAGAGAATATGCAGAAAAAACGGCGTCGGTACTTAACCAAAATGGTAGAATAGTAGGTGTGCTATTCGATAGAACTTTTGAAACACATGGTCCACCATTTGGAGGCTGCCAAGACGAATATAAGCAGATTTTCGAACCAAATTTTACCATTAAGACTATGGAGGAATGCTATAACAGTGTTTTGCCTAGAGCCAATACAGAAATATTTATCAACCTGGTAAGAGAATAGAAACGATGAAAAACTATTTGAGAAATTGGAAATTTATGCGTGTTCTGCGCTTAGCGATCGGCTTTTTTATTATCGTTCAGGGCATCCAAACAAACGAATGGATGTTGGTGGTTGCAGGTGGATTTTTTAGTTTAATGCCATTGTTAAACATTGGCTGCTGTGGTCCATCTGGCTGCAATGTTCCTATTTATAAAACAAATAAGAAAGCCAAAGAGATCACTTATGATGAACTTTCTTAAAGAGCATTTGCTTGCCACTATTGGTGTTTTGCAGGAGGAGCCGCCGGATGTTTCCACTGGAAATTTGTCCGCTGCAGTTACAGCCCTTTCACATGTATGGTATTATGGGGAGCAACTGCCTCATTAAATTGATGGATAGGCCTATTAAACAATGGTTTAGGCTCCTTCTATCCTCTCACCTGCCCATCACCCTCAACCACCCATTTGTAACTGGTCAATTCCTCTAAACCCATTGGTCCTCTAGCATGTAATTTTTGTGTGCTGATGCCTATTTCTGCCCCTAATCCAAACTGGGCGCCATCAGTAAATGCGGTTGATGCGTTTGCATAAACAGCAGCGGCATCTACCTCGTTTAAAAATTTTGCTAAAGCATTTGAGTCTTCAGAAATAATGGCTTCACTATGTTTTGAGCTAAATTGTGAGATATGATCTATCGCACCGTCTAAATTTTTTACTACTTTAACTGCCAATTTTAACGATAAAAACTCTGTGCCAAAATGTTCCGGCTTTGCCCTGTTTAACATTGCCTTGGGATAGTTGCCAGAAAGCACTTCAAAACTGGCATCGTCTGCGAAAAGAATTACTTCTTTATCTGCCAAAGGCGACAGTAGCGCTGATAAATCTTTTAATCTATCTTGATGGATCAATACGCAATCTAACGCGTTGCATACACTCACCCTTCTCGTTTTTGCGTTTAAAATAATCGATTTTCCTTTTGCTAAATCGCCACTTCTATCAAAAAAAGTGTGCACAATCCCCGCACCTGTTTCTATTACAGGAATTTTGCTGTTTTCTCTAACATAATTTATAAGTGCTTGGCTTCCGCGAGGAATAATTACGTCTATAAAATCTCTGGCATTTAGTAACGCCTCTGTTGCAGAGCGTTCTGGAGGTAATAAAGTAAGCAAGCCTGGGTTTAAGTTGTGTTTTTTTAAAACACCATGGATGGTTTTTGCAATAGCCTGGTTAGAAAGATCTGCATCACTGCCGCCTTTTAAAACGGCTACATTTCCAGTTTTGAAACAAAGGGAAAACACATCAGCTGTTACGTTAGGCCTCGCTTCGTAAATCACGCCAACAACGCCGAGTGGAACGCTGATTTTTTTAATGCTCAAGCCGTTTTCAAGCAAATTTTGACTGATGATTTTACCCAAAGGAGTTGCTAGTTTGGCGATATTTTCCATGTCACCGGCGATGGTATTTATCCTTTCTTCCGTCAGCTTCAATCTGTCGTATTTCGGATCGTTTTTATCCATTTTCGCCAGATCTTTTACATTTGCCGCTAAAATAAATTCTCCGTTTAACCTTAGTTCTTTTGCCAAATCGAGCAAAACCCCATTTGTAGTTTCGAGACTTATATGTACGGTACCTCTTGCTGCAGTTTTTGCATTTTTAAAATAATCCGAATAGTTGTCCATCGTTTTGCGCTAAAGTAAGGAGAAAAAGTAATCGCAGTGCACCAAAGGTTTTTGATGAGCATGGCCAAGCCCTTCTTTGGCTTTATCAGAACCATACTCAGCAATCCCAAGTCCTATACTTTTATTTTCCTCATCGAAAATTTTTATAATGTCACCTTTGGCAAACTCACTGATAATTTCTATTACACCAATAGGCAAAATACTAATAGCTTTTCCGTCAGAAAGCGCTTTTTTTGCACCATTATTTACTTTAATCGCTCCTTTTGCGGCATTCTCAGAATGCGCTATCCATCTTTTTTTTCCAGATTTTTTTTTCCCAGGAATAAAGTGTGTATGAGTTGGGCTGCCATCAAATAAATCGGTTAAGATATCATCTGTTTTGCCATTGGCGAGGTGAACTGCAATACCCAATTTAGATATTTTTTGAGACATACTGAGCTTCGTAGCCATTCCTCCCCTACCAAAAGAAGACTTATTATTCGCCACAAACGAGGTCAAAGCCATTGGTTCTGTATCTATTTGAGTAATCACATGTGTATCCTCTGACGATGGATCGCCATCGTAAAGTCCGTCTACATTGGTTAATACAAAAAGTGCTTCGGCATTTAACATTGAAGCAATAAGACCGGCAAGCTCATCATTATCTGTAAACATGAGCTCTGTAATGGCCACTACATCATTTTCATTTACGACAGGAATAATGTGGTGCTGCAGCAAAGTTTGCATGCAGTTTTTCATGTTTAAATAATGCGTACGGTCTCTAAAATCCTCTTTGGTTACCAACACTTGAGCAGAGCTTATCTGGTGTTTGGCAAATAATGTCGAGTAAGCGTTGATTAATTTTATTTGCCCAGTAGCTGCCAATACCTGTCGCGCTTTTACGGCATCTATTTTTTCTGAGATTAAGTTTAAGCTACGTCCAAATGCAACCGCTCCCGAAGAAACCAATATAACCTCAATTCCGCGTTTCATTAAGCTAGCCAATTGATTTACTAGATGCTGTAAACGAGCTTCGTCTGGAAGCCCATCAGCCTGGGTCAAAACATTTGAACCAATTTTTACCACTATTTTTTTATAAACCAACGCCATTGCACTATTTTCGTAAAATACAATGGCCAAGGTAACATCTATTTTTTTGGCCACAAAGTTTAATCGTCCATCCCCAAGGCAAAGGCTTGCTTAAAGATACAGTTTAAACAGCTCGTCTAAAAGAAGTAAAGATGCAATCTGGGCGCTCTTTTCCGTCAAATTGCTTTATCTTTGCAGCCGAATGGACTATAGTTTACACACGCTGAAAAATGGAATTAGGCTACTGCATGCACCAAGCGCTAGCACCATATCTCATACGTGTATTTTGATTAATAAAGGCTCCAGAGACGAACCAGAAGGTAAGGCAGGTTTGGCGCATTTTATTGAGCATTTAATTTTCAAGAGAACCAAGAAAAGAAGTACCAATCAAATTCTAAATCGTTTAGAAAGCGTAGGAGCCGATTTAAACGCATACACCACTAAAGAATACACGTGTATTCACGCCTCATTTTTAAATCCGTATTTGGATAGGACTTTGGAGCTTTTTAGCGACATCCTTTTTAATTCCACTTTTCCGGAAGAGGAAATGGATAAAGAAAAGAGTGTCATTTTAGATGAAATTGCTTCTTATGAAGATCAGCCAGAAGAAGCTATTCAAGATGATTTTGAAGATGTGCTGTTTGCCGGAAATCCACTGGGAAATAATATCTTAGGCACCATAGAAACGGTTAAAAATTTTACGAGAAATGATGTTTTAACATTCTTGAAAGAGAATTATCATACGGATGAAATTGTAATCGGTGTGTTGGGCAATTACAATTTTAAAAGAGTTATTTCTACCGCTGAAAGACATTTTGCAGATATAAGTCAGAGTTCATCTAGCAGCAAAAGGCAGAAAGCTAATGTACTTCCTCCAAGCGAGGTAGTTAGATTTAGGCCAATAAATCAAAGTCATTGTATGTTGGGTTTGCAAACTTATGATACCCATCACCCAAAAAAGGCAGGTTTGTTGTTGCTGAACAATTATCTTGGCGGAAACGGAATGAGCTCTTTACTTAATTTACAAATTAGGGAAAAATATGGCATCGCATATACTATAGAATCTAATTATTCGCCACTTAGCGATACAGGAATATTCTGTATTTACTTCGGTACTGAACAAGAAAAACATCAAAAAGCGTTAACCCTAATTTTTAGGGAAATAGATAAATTAAAGTCAAAACCATTAAACGAACTACAACTTCAAAAAGCAAAAAATAAATTTATCGGGCAGATTGCGCTTGCTGAGGAAAATAGGATGGGTCTAATTATTTCTATGTCGAAAAGTTTGCTAGACCATGACAAAGTAGATACGCTACAAGAAGTTTTCGATAAGATTAATGCGGTAAGTAGAAAGCAATTTGCAGAGATTGGCGAGGAATTGTTAGACAGGTCTAAGTTAACTACTTTTAGCTTTCATCCTTTGCCAGAATAATTCTTATTTTTGTGGCTATAAAATTATTTTCTCGGTTCTAATGGAATCTGCAGGTGTAAGAGAGACGACGGAAATCTTTCAAAAAACTCGGGGAAAAGTGGGCCTTAAAAAGCCTAAAAAAAATTAATTAATATGAAATTACCTATTGTTGCATACGGAGATCCAGTTTTGAAAAAGATTGGGGAAGAAATAGACAAGGAATACCCAGATTTAGAAAGGTTAATTGCCAACATGTTCGAGACCATGTACCATGCGAATGGAGTGGGTTTAGCTGCGCCTCAAATTGGTTTACCGATACGATTGTTCATTGTCGATTTTAAGGATGATGAAGCCACGGAGGGCTATAAAAAAGTGTTTATTAATGCCAGAATCTTAAAAGAGACGGGCGAAGAATGGATGTTTAATGAAGGTTGTTTAAGTATTCCCGATGTTAGGGAAAACATTATGCGGAAGCCAAAAGTTGAAATTAGCTACCTTGACGAGCATTTTGTAGCGCATACTGAACAAATTGAAGGCATGCCTGCAAGAGTGGTGCAACATGAATATGACCACATAGAAGGCAAACTTTTTACAGATCGAGTAAGTGTACTTCGCAAGGCAATGTTGAAAGGAAAATTAGACGATATCTCTAAGGGAATTGTAGACATCGATTATAAAATGCGCTTTCCGAAAAAAAATAAAAGAAAAGCTAAATAGGTTGTCAATCTTCTTTCCTGCTCCTATCACCATCAAAAATTTGTTGCATCAATTTGCCCCAAGCAAACGGATTAAGCAATGGGTTGGTTTGAACCATATTTTTGTTGATCATCCTATCGAAATTATACCTATAATTCTGGCTACTAATTTCTCCTCCATCTCTTGGAAGTGTTTGGATTAGCCCATTTATGGATGATTTGGATAGATTTCTTTTGGCAATGGCGAGGTCATCATCTGCTATCTTCATCGATAGAAACTCTCTGGTAAACTCTTCTGTAGTTGCCCAAGGGAAAACGCGAACTGTTGGCAAATTAATTACATCAGCTTTCATCTTTACCATAATGGTGTACTTATTGTCGGGCGTTCCTAAGGGGACAATTATCGAAAATTTCTTGTAGCCGATTGCTGTAAACAAAATGGTATCTCCCTGATTAACTATAAAAGTAAAATAACCACGATAATCTGCGGCCACGCGTTTTTCTTTAACAGAAAGGTTTGTAATTGTGACATATGGGATGACGTTTGAGCTATCGATATCTGTAATAACTCCCGAAAATTGGATAAGTCTATCTTGAGTCGGTGGCGTTTGTGCCACCGCCGAAAGAGAGAAAACAAATAAAAATAGTAAAACGCAATATTTCATCAATGCAAAACTACTCTTAAAGCCCAGATTCTGCTGTTAAAAAATGTTAAGGTCATTCTTGTTCCGCCAAATCAACTGCTACCACAGCCGTAATCTCCGGAACGGCTCTCATAATTGCCTGTTCAATGCCAGATTTCATTGTCATAAAACTCATTGGGCAAGTGCCACAGTTTCCAAGAAGTTTTAATTTTACGACATGATCTGCAGTAATTTCTTCAACAGAAACATTGCCGCCATCTGTAATGAGGTATGGCCTAATGGTTTCCAAAGCCTCTTCTACTCGTTCTGTTAAGTTCATTTTATTAACCTTTAAAGTTTAAAATTAGCAATTTTTTATCAAACAGGTGTCTGCGCATTGTTAATTGATATCTGTTGTGCAATTTTACTTGCGATAGTTCCAAATATATTATCCAAAAACGGGTCGTTGTTTAAGGCTGCAGGTCTACCAGCATCTCCGGCCTCCCCAATACTTTGAACAATCGGTATTTCGCCCAAAAACGGCACGTTAAAGCTTTCGGCTAACTTTCTTCCACCACCTTTTCCGAAGATGTAATACTTGTTATTTGGAAGTTCTGTAGGTGTAAAATAAGACATGTTTTCTATTACACCCAAAACAGGAATGTTTATGCTTGGCATGTTAAACATTGCCAATCCTTTGTGCGTATCTGCTAACGCCACCTGCTGCGGCGTTGTTACGACCACGGCACCAGTTATGGGGAAGCCCTGAGTAATGGTGATGTGAATATCTCCAGTACCTGGCGGCAAATCCACTATTAAGTAATCTAATACGCCCCAACTGGTATCATTAAAAAGTTGTTTTACGGCGTTTGAGGCCATCGGTCCACGCCATGGCACTGGTTGTCCGGGATCTGCAAAAAAGCCTAATGACAACAACTTAATGCCGTACTTCTCAATCGGCAAAATCTTTGTTTTGCCATCTTCGGTTTCTTCTGCACTTGGTTTTGCGTCTACTAAATCAAAAAGCGTAGGAATTGAAGGGCCATAAATATCAGCATCTATCAGGCCCACTTTTGCACCATCTTTTGCCAAAACAACCGCCAAGTTGCTTGCTACGGTAGATTTACCCACCCCACCTTTTCCAGAAGAAATTAAAATAATATTTTTTATTTCATTTAACGATGAGGAATTTATGGGTTGTGTAACCTTCGAAGTAATCTGAATGGTAATTTCCGCATCTGTCGTCACAAACTCCTTTATGGCATTTACACAAGCACTTTTGAGCATTTCTTTTAAAGGGCACGCAGGCGTAGTCAGTTCTAATGTAAAGCTTATTTTGTTTCCATCAATCGCTACATCCTTGATCATTTTTAAGGTAACTAAATCTTTTTTTAAATCGGGATCCTCGACATTTTTTAATGCGTTTAAAATATCTTGTTCGCTTATCTGCATGGAATGTGTTTAATTTCAAAATTAACAAAACCTAGCCACAAATGCTTTAACTTAGCCTTTTTAACCGTAATTTTAACACGAAATAAACATTTAAATGCGACGTTTAGGCATAGTATTCTTTAATTCCTTTTATGCAGTTACCAAAAATTAAAATCAAAAAGAAGTATCTGAAAATTTTAGCTTGGATTTTAGGTGTTTTTTTCATTATTGTTGGTATGGTAGGAATCGTTGCTTATAGCAAAAGGGAAGCTTTACTTCAAAAAATAATGGCAAAAGCCGTATTAAAAGCCGATAGAGTTTACGGCCTAAAAATAAACATTGGAGAAGCTGGCTTTAGCGGTTTAAGTACTGTAGAACTTAAAAGTGTATCTGTTGTGCCAAAAGACAGAGATACCTTGGCGAATATAAATACGCTGCGGGTAGGCGTAAAATTACTTCCGTTGCTTTTCGGCAATGTAAAGTTATCTGAAATTAAGTTAAACGATGGGATGATGAGCGTTGTCTTGAAAGACTCTACAACCAACATAGATTTTATTCTAAAACGAAAAAAGGCTGACAGTACAGACAATAAGGGTAAAGTAAATTTTGCAGATCTGGCAAGCAATCTTTTAAACGAGGTGTTGTATAAAATACCAGACAACATGGATATCCATAACATGGTGTTTAAGCTTAATGACCACGACACTGCAAAATTGAATTTTGAAACGTCTGCAACTATAGATAACGGGGATTTAAAATCGACCATTAAAGTAAATAATGGCTATGCAGTTTGGCATGTTGATGGAAAAGTGAGGCCTAGCAAAAGAAGACTAAGCTTCAAGACCTATGCCGAAGGAAAAAAATTAGAACTTCCCTATCTAAATCATAAGCTCCATGCTAAATTGAACTTTGATACGCTACAAACGGAGTTGAAAGATGCGGATTACAGTGGCGATAATTTTAAGATTTCTGGTTCTTGGTCGGTCAGAAACATGTTGATAAACCAGGATAGAATTGCTGGTAACGACATAATAGTTTCTAGCGCCAAGCTTGAAGCAGATGTATTGGTTGGGCCAAATTTTATTTCTTTAGATAGCAGTTCTACCGCTTATTTAAAGAACGCCACGTTTCATCCATTTATAAAATATACCGTAAAGCCCCATAAAATCTATGAGCTTAAGTTAACTGCAGACGAGCAAAATGCACAAGATTTGTTTGATGCGTTTCCTCAGGGTTTATTTGAATCGTTGGATGGACTGAAAGTTAGCGGGAAGCTGAGATACAGTTTAAACTTTTACCTAGATGCTGAAATCCCCGATAGTGTAAAGTTTAATTCTACCCTGACACCTACTAATTTTAAAATTCTAAAATGGGGCAAAACAGATCTCCAGAAAATTAACAAACCTTTTGTCTATACCCCCTACGAATATGGCAAGCCAATGAGAGACATCATCGTTGGCCCGGCCAACCCAAACTTTACCAAATTAAACAATATTTCGCCCAATTTAAGAAATTCGATACTTACCGCAGAAGATCCGTCATTTTTTACCCATCACGGTTTTGTAGAAGAATCTATCCGAAAGTCCATCGCCACAAATTACAAAGAGAAGAAATTTGCTCGGGGCGGAAGTACAATAAGTATGCAGTTGGTTAAAAATGTATATTTAAGCCGGAAGAAAACTTTGGCGCGCAAGGCAGAAGAGATTTTGATTGTTTGGCTGATAGAAAATGAGCGCCTCATTAGCAAGCAGCGAATGTTGGAAGTTTACTTTAACATTATAGAATTTGGAAGGAATATTTATGGCATTGGAGAAGCTTCTAGATACTATTTTGGTAAGCAACCTTCAGAGCTGACCATTGGAGAAGGTCTGTTTTTTGCGAGTATTGTGCCAAAACCAAAGGCAGCGATGTATAAATTCGAACCAGATGGTTCATTGAAACCTTACATGCGTAAGTATTTTGGATTTATTGGTAATATTATGGCCAGGCGAAGTTTGACTCCTGCGGATACTTCGGGGTATGGCTTTTACAATGTGCGCTTGCGCGAGGGCCTTCGACAGTATGTTGCACCAGATTCTGCGGTGGTAGATTCGACTTCTTTTGATGATGAAGATGGTCCGCCTATCATTATGCAGGATAAAAATAAAAGCTTTTTTGATAGACTTTTTGGCGGTGAGAAAAAAGAAAAAAGGGATACTGCGCACAGATCAGGAGTTTTGCCTATAGATACAGTGTTAACTAAAAAAGAAATGAGGCAAGAAAAAAGGGAAGAGAGGCGCAGACAGCGGCAGAACGATTAGCAAAATCATTTCTTTAATTTTTAATAGCAATAAATGGCTTTTCTAAAGTATTTAAATTTATAAATCTTATTTTCAACTTTATGGCCGATGGATAGAATTACAATTTCCGGGAAAGATTTTGAGATTTTTTTGGACAAAGAAGTGATTCAACATAGAATACGCATTCTTGGCGCTCAGATTAACGAAGATTACCAGGGCAAATGCCCAATAATTATCGGTGTGTTAAATGGTAGCTTTTTATTCATGGCAGATTTGGTGAAAGCGCTCAACATCAGCTGTGAAATTGCGTTTATTCGCCTTCAGTCTTACGAAGGTGTTAAAACTACCGGTGAGATTAAAGAATTGATCGGTTTGCCACAAAACCTCAAAGGTCGAGACGTTGTCATTGTAGAAGACATTGTTGATACCGGATTAACAATCCATCATATTTTAAAAATGGTATGGGCGCAACTGCCTGAAACGTTAAAGGTTTCTACATTACTTTTGAAACCGTTATCCTTGAAGAAAGAAGTGGACGAATTAAAATATGTGGGATTTGAGATACCGGATGATTTTGTGGTTGGTTACGGCTTAGATTACGATGCACTCGGGCGCAATTTTAATGAAATTTATAAAGCAGTTTAGTTCCATTATTAAGCGAATTTAGCAGTTGCTAAATAATATGGTTTAACAGTTACTTAGCATCTAAATATTTGTAAACTCTACGTTAGTTTTTTTTTGCACCTTTGTAGTTTAATTGCCATAAATGACGATACATAAAGAGGGTTATACAACCATCGCCCTTTCCATTCTTTTTATACTTGTAGTAAATGCGTTTCTAGATTATCGGTATTATGATATCGGTTGGCTGCGGTGGTTGATTTATGTGCTTTCTTTTTTGACGTTGTTGATTGTTCTACAATTTTTTAGAAGTCCGAGACGGCTTTTTTCTGCCGGGGATACGTTGGTCATCTGTCCTGCAGACGGTAAAGTGGTGGTGATTGAAGAAACAGAAGAGTCAGAATATTTTAAAGATAGACGGTTACAGGTGTCCATATTTATGTCGCCGGTTAATGTGCACATCAATAGAAATCCAATTTCTGGTGTTGTTAAATTTTTCAAATATCACCCAGGGAAATATTTGGCAGCATGGAACCCAAAATCCTCTACCGAGAACGAGCGTACAACCGTTGTAGTAGAGCATAGCAATGGCGAGCAAGTGTTGTTTAGGCAAATCGCCGGTGCGCTTGCTAGGCGTATTGTATGTTATGTTAAAGAAGGTGATGAAGTGGTGCAGGCAGAACAATTTGGCTTTATAAAGTTTGGCTCTCGGGTAGACGTATTTTTGCCTCTCGGAACGCAGGTTAACGTGGCATTAAACGAAGTGGTTAAAGGCGGTATAACAACTTTAGCAGAAATTTAGGGTTTTTGTAAAATTTTTGGGCTAAGGCATCAAGCCTTATTTTTTACCTTATTTCTGCTCGTCTGTTTCTGTAAGCGGGTTTGGAGCTGTGGTAATCAACCTTTGTGTTGGATAAGCAAAACCGGAATTATTGCCCAATACAGTATCCATAATCTGATAATTTATCTCTTGTTTTATTAACACGTATTTGCCGAAATCCAGTTCAGTGATGTAGTAGATAATAACAATATCCAAAGACGAAGCGCCAAAGCCATCAAAATAAACAATCCCATCATTGTTTGTGTCGGTGTGGTCAAACAGAAAAATTCTTATTTTCTCTACAATTTTTTCCAACTGATCTTTTGGTGTTTCATAAGTAACTCCAACCGTAAATTTTACGCGCCTGATATTGCGCAAACTCATGTTTTCTAGTACGCCATCAATCATTCCTTTATTTGGGATAGTAACCATGGTTTTATCCACAGTTCTAATCCAAGTGCTTCTAAATCCTACTTTTTCTATCACGCCTTCTACATTATCAACCTTTACTAGATCGCCAACAACAAAAGGCTTATCTAAAAATATGGTAAAGGAGCCTAACAAATTCTCTAGACTTTCTTTCGCTGCCAAAGCAATGGCAATACCGCCAATGCCCAATCCTGTAATGAGCGTAAGCACATTTATTTCAAAAACATAACCCATTAATGTAAAAAAAGCAACAAAGATAATTACAGCTTTAAAAAGCTCTTTTAAAAAAGGGATAAGCTGAGTTTCTGTTTTACTCTCTTTTGACGTTGCTTTGAACAAAAAAACGTGAGAGATGAAATCGATAATTCTTAAAATAATCCAAAAAATGGATAGAATGATCAAGAATAAAAAGATCTTATCAAAGCAATCTCCTATTGTAATAGGAATGGCAAGAGTCGTCTTATCTACAAGCGTGTGGTGATGAAATAGGGTTACGTTTAAAGGATATCTAAGCTGATTAAAGGCGATAAATAACGTTGCAATCAGTAGAAAAAATTGTAAGGGAATAAGAAGGAGGGAGATAAAAGTTGCGTCGTGCGATTGGGCAGCAAAATTTCTAAACAGTTTAACGAGCAGTTTGCCTAAAAGTTTAGAAATTAGCTTTCTAAAGGCTAGCCCCAAAACTAGAATTAGGAAAAACGAGCAATAGTTTTTTACTGGATTGCCCCAAAAAATCTGTTCGAAAAAAGCCGTGTCTAGCATACAAAAATCAAATTAACAAAAAAACCTCCACGAAACAAATCGTGAAGGCTAGGCTCTTTCTAAAAAGATTTATTTTCTTAAAGACTTAATACGGGCAGCTTTACCAGTTAATGCACGCAAGTAGAACAATTTTGCTCTGCGAACCTTGCCATGGCTGTTAACCTCTATTTTATCTATGTTTGGAGAGTTTACAGGAAAGATACGCTCAACACCAATGCCGTTGCTCATTTTGCGCACCGTAAAAGTCTCGTTTGCGCCAACGCTATTGCGTTGCAACACCACTCCCTGGTAAACCTGGATACGTTCTTTGTTACCTTCGCGAATTTTATAGTGTACGCTCACTGTATCTCCAGACTTGAACACAGGGAAATCTTTTTTTGCAATCTCCTGCTCTTCAACAAATTTTACTAAATCCATGATTTTTAAGCTATTAAACCAAACTTCTTTACCTTGAAATTCGGATTGCAATATTAGGGATTTTTTTTGGATTTTAAAAAGGGATTTTAGTTTTTTCCACATTTAATTTTTAATCCACAATTGATATAGAAAAGAAGCCTAAATTATAGAAGTATATTTCTGTTAATAGGGCGTTCCGCTTGGCCGGCGCTCATACCCTATGCTCGCGGCGCGCTTTACGTTGCAATCTTTTTTTTAAAAGCTCGTTCCTCGCAAAAAAAAGTATTTACACTGCAATCGCTAACGCGCCCCTCAACCGTAACTCTAACATTTTTAAAATAGCAGATTTGATGCATTAGGGATGGTAGGGGCTTGGTGCCAATTTTTTATTGGCACGGAGCGCAGCGACCCCCGCACAGCCCGGACCCTTGCGCAGCTTGGGTAATGCCCAAAAAAAAGACTACAATTTTTTTATGTTATTCTAACAAATCTGGTCTTCTTTCTTGCGTACGCAATAGGGCTTGCTCGTGCCTCCAATTATTAATTTTCGCTTCGTGTCCACTCAATAAAATCTCAGGGATTTTATGTCCGCGCCACTCCGCAGGTCGAGTATACAACGGAGCATCTAACAATTCACCCTGAAAGCTATCAGAAAGCGCAGAAGTCTCATCATTTAACACACCGGGTATCAACCGAACTACTGCGTCTACTAAAATAGCCGCAGGAAGCTCACCACCGCTCAATACGTAATCGCCCACAGAAATCTCTCTGGTTACAAATAGATCTCTTATGCGCTGATCTATGCCTTTATAATGGCCACACAACACAATGATATTTTTCTTTCCCGATAATTCGTTTGCGGCGCTTTGCTTTAAGGTAATTCCATCGGGAGTCATAAAAATAACTTCATCGTAATTTCGTTCCGCTTGTAGTTTTTCAATGCAAGCCGCAAAAGGTTCGATGCTCATTACCATACCGCTGCCACCACCATATTGGTAATCGTCTACACTTTTTTGCTTGTTCGTTGCATAATCCCTAAGGTTATGCACAACAATTTCTGCAATTCCCTTTTTTTGTGCGCGCTGTAAAATAGAGTGTGCAAAAGGGCTTTCTAATAAAGCAGGCAGAACAGTTATAATATCAAAACGCATAATGCAAAGATAAGAATTGGCAGGAGTTGTAATTGCAGTTCTTTAAAAGTTACGCATCAACGTTGTATATTTAGTTTGCGATGACCTCAACCTTTCTCCACAATTCTTTCCAACTATCTGCTCTTTTCCCATCTTTATCTTCAAAAGATCCTTCTAGGTTAAGGAAAGTGTTTTTCCCATTTACCATAAAATGGTATTCGAGTATTTTTTTTTGCCCGCCCTATCAAAGTCTTTTAGGCTATCAGTCCATATAATATCATTAAAATGCGTACTATCAACTACTTCATATTTGCCTTTTTGTAAAATGAAAGCGCCCTGTTTAGAAACAATTACTTAGCTTAGTGTACCATCACTATCAAAGACTTTTAATGTTGGGTTTTGAGGGTTCATAGCATCTGTTCTTGAAGACATTATTATTTTATTTAATTGCCATACGCCCACAAGCGAGGACTTTGCGATAAAATCTTGGGCATTTACCTTAACAGTAAATAATAGAAAAGCTAAAACTGCAATGCACTTAAGTTTTATAATCCTCATCCGCCAATTATTCTATCGTATTAGTTCTAATCAATTCGTTTTCCCATTTCAGTTTTGGCCTGCCAAATCTTCCATCTACAACACCACTCACTTTTATGTGATTTTTATCGACAAAAGTATAGTAGTTTGCGTACTGCCTGCCCATCATATCATAGGTAGCATTTGCTCTGGCATACGTAATATCTACCAAATACATGTTGTTTGATAAAACCTTGTAGTTGCCACTATGGGTAATAATTTCTACATCATTCTCTTTGGTTATGTTGTAAAAAGTCCCGTCGGCCTTAAACACAATTTTGGCTCCCAGATTCACATTATCGTTCCAAATCCCAACGAAAGGTTTTATCTCTTTAAGATTAGCTTGCTGCACTGTGCTACAAGAAGCAATAGATAATACGGCAAGCAATATTGCCGTGTATTGAAATAATTTTTTGAGCATATTGATTTAGATTAGAAAATCTAAATTAGTCTTTTTATTATTTATAACAAGTGGCAATGACGAATATATAGTGCTCAATATGTTGGATGAGAAATGTTTAACGACAAACATATCTTTAAGCGGCTTTTGCGAAATATTATTTCAAACCTTAGCGGTAAAACAACTAGTCTCCTTCCTCCAATTCAAAAATATCCTCCAAAGATTTCTCAAACACTCTAGCTATTTTTAAAGACAGAACAGTTGATGGAACATATTTGCCAGATTCTATGGTGTTTATTGTTTGTCGAGATACTTGAATTAGCTCTGCCAATTGCGCTTGGGTAATGTTTTTTATCGCACGCTGAATTCTAATGTTATTTTTCATCGCTTAAACCTTCCCTTCTAAGTTTAAACAGGTTCCAATAAAAAACAACAATAAACACCAACAAAACCGTAAACGTGTTATAAATCATGAAACCTGCGAAGGCCATATCGTAAATCAACAAATTTGCGACAAACAGAATGCCATAAGAAATTACAACTGACCATTGCCAACTTTTTAGTCTTATTAGCGAGATATATTCGTCTTCATGCTTTTCTTTAGCGAAAGCAATTGAAAAGAGACTAACGGTGATTAGCGCAATGGAGACCGTGGGCCAGATGTCTACATTTAACCCGGAATTTTTATTCCATTCATCAATCATCCTAAGTTGTTCGCCATTATTGAACCAAGGGACAATAGCAAATAGAGAAAAAGAAAGCAAAAAAACCACCCAACCAATCATCTTAAAAGTAATGGGCAACAACAAAGAATTTTTCATACATCAAATTTGTTTTACCAAATGTAAAGTATAATTGACATAAAAACAAATTTATTTTACTTTTAGACAATCAAGCATGATATTTAACTATCCAAATACACGTCCAATAAACCTTCAGGCAAATCTAACGTCAATAATTTTTCGTCTTCATCAATCTCTACGATGAAATCTTCATTTAACGGAAAGAGCACTTCTTTCTCCTTGTAAAAAACTGCGGCCACAAATTGCTGTGGATATTCATGCACCTCCGTTATTTCGCCCAATTTTCCAAGAGTTTGGTCGACAGCTGTAAAGCCTTTTAAATCTGTATAGCGAAACTCTTCCTCCCCGCGTTCTGGCATTTCTGCTAATGGCAGATACAATTTCTTCTTTACTAAAAGTTGCGCCTTGTCGATATGGTCCAAGTCATCAAAATAAAAATAGCCAGTGCTGTTTTTCTGCAATTTATAAGTCGATACAAAATAGGGAACCAATTTTCCATTCATATCTGCAAATATGATTTCTGGAGCCAATTGATCGTAATCCGCAAATTCGAAAAAAACCTGTAGTTCGCCTTTTAAACCTTTGGTTTTGGTTACATAACCTATATAAAAAGTTTCTTCTTTTTGCATTGTGAAGTGATTTTACTATTAAAATAAAAAAAGCGTTGCGAAAACCGCAACGCTTTATACTTTTAGAATTTATCGCTTAAGCTTTATCTTCTGGCTTTTCTTCTGCAACAGCAGTTTCTGTAGCTGGAGCTTCTGCAACAGGAGCTTCTGCGACTTCTGATTCTGCAACTGGTGCTTCTTCTACCACTGCAACTTCCTCTGCCAAAGGAGCATTTTTAGCTGCAATTACAGCCGCTCTGCCTTCTTTTTTCTTAGCTTCTGCTGCTAAAGCTGCTTTACGTGCATCAGCTTTGCTCGTTGCCAAACCTTCTGATTTTCCGGAGATTTTGCCGCTTTTTGCATCTAACCATGCTGTAAATTTCTCTGCAGCTTGCTCTTCTGTTAAAGCACCTTTTTTAACTCCGCCTTCTAAGTGTTTTTTATATAGAATTCCTTTGTAACTTAAAATTGCGCGTACGGTATCTGTAGGTTCTGCACCTTTATTTACCCAAGCTAAAGTTTTGTCGAAATCTATGTCGATGGTAGCTGGATTGGTATTTGGGTTATAAGAACCTAAACGCTCAATAAATTTACCGTCGCGTGGCGAGCGAGAATCTGCTATTACCACATGGTAAAAAGGCTTTCCTTTTTTACCGAATCTTTGCAATCTAATTTTGGTTGCCATTTTTCTTTTGTTTATGTATACAACATAGTTCCCGGAGCTTCATGCTGCGGGGCTGCAAAGATAATTAAATAACTGAAAACTAAAAACATACTTTATTTCTTTTCTTTTTCGGGATATTTGCGCCAGAATAATGAAAACAAGCATGAAGACGATAGCCATAGATATGGATGAGGTAATTGCAGATGCAATTAAGAAATTTTTAATTCTTTATAACCGCGATTTTAATACGCCTTTGAATCTAGAGATTATCCCGGGAACGGAAATTTTTAGAAATATACCGGAAGATGTAAACAATAGATGGTTTGAATACATAAACGAGCCGGGTTTTTTTAGAGATATGGAAGTAATTGCCGATAGTCAACGGGTAATTCTTGAGCTACAGAAAAAATACGAAGTTTACATTGTCTCTGCGGCAATGGAATTTAGAAATTCTTTAACCGATAAGTATGATTGGTTGGCAGAACATTTTCCTGCGATCGACTGGAAGCATATTGTTTTCTGCGGGAATAAAATTATTAAAGCCGATGTTTTGATTGATGATCGAATTAAAAACTTTAAAGATTTTGACGGCAGACCGCTGTTGTTTTCATCGCCACACAACCTTTTAATTACCGATTACGAACGCGTAAACAATTGGCAGGAGATTGCGGATAAGCTTTTGTAGAGTTAAACGGTTGTCGGTCTGACCTTGTCGAAGACCTAATATGAATAATGAAATTGTCGTTGTCCTTCGACAGGCTCAGGATGACATAAAATTTAAATTACTTCCGTTTTAAAGGCTCTAGTAGATATTCCAAACCATTCAACCTAATCTCATACATCGTTGCCATTAGGTCGCCTAGTTTTCCTTTCGGGAAACCTTTTTCTCTAAACCACAATAAATAATCTTCGGGTAGGTTGCAAATGAGTTTGCCTTTATGTTTGCCGAAAGGCATTTCCATTTCCACTAATTCTTTCAGTGCGTTTTGATTGAACATTAACTAATGAATTCTAAATAATTTTCTTTGTTGATTATGGTAAAGGATGCGTCGGGATAATTCTTAGCAAAAAAACCGGGAACTTTCTTTTTTTGATTTCCCCATTTAAAATCTACTGCAGTAATTTGTTCATTTTTAACTTCAACTAGGTCAATTTCTTGTTGATCGTAAGTTCTCCAAAAGTAATGCCTTGTATTTTGTTGTTGATAGCTCATCTTTTTAATACGCTCGCTGAAACAATAGTTTTCCCACAAAATTCCCTGATCATTACGTAGTGCCAAAAGTCGAAAATCGTTAATAATCGCATTCCGAATGCCATTATCATAGAAATACCACTTAGATGATTTTGTAACCTCTTTACGCAAGTTATTGCTGTAGCCGCCAACCTTATAGATGATAAATGCTTTCGAAAGTAAATCTAGATATCGGTCAACCGTATTTTTTGCTATGCCTAAGCTTCTAGAAAGCTCATCAACAGAGACTTCTGAACCAACCTGAAATGCAATTAATTTTAACAATTCAAATAGTTTTGCGCTGTTTTGGATGTTTTCGAACATCAATATATCCTTCAGTAAATAAGATTGAACCAATTCAGTTAAATATTGCGCCTTCTCGGTAATCGTAGTTAACTGAAATAGTTCTGGATAAGAGCCAAAAATAAGGCGATCTTCGAGATTTTGGGTTGTTTGTAGTCCGTTTTCTATGCCATTTAATTCTACCTGCGCTATTGGATAAAGATAGTAGGTTAAACTTCTACCTGTTAAAGGTTCTCCCGTTTGGTTAGAGAGGTCAAAAGCCGATGAGCCGCTTGCGATAATGGTTAAATCTTTAAAAGAATCTATAAGTAGTTTTAAAATCTTTCCGATTTCGGGAATAACTTGTGCTTCATCAATGATCAAAAGCTTGGTATTTCCTAAAACCCTGTTGTAGTTTGCGGCAGTTCTGGTAGCAAGTAACGCTTGTACATCTTGATCCTCGCCATTTAAAAATAAATGTTCGACAGCAATTTCTCCAATAATATTTTCTATAAACCAAGTTTTGCCAACTCTTCTGGTTCCGAAAAGCAAAATTACTTTGTTTTTTCCAACTTTACTGTTGATAACAGCACTCAAATATCTTGGTATCCGATTTTCCATTTCAATCAAATATAAGATATTTATGTTAATTCAGTCAGTCAACTGACTCAATTAACGTTAATTCAGTCAATCAACTGACTGAATTTGCGTTTTTAATCAATTAATTCTAGCGTTTCTATTGCCTCCTCTACAGTTCTTACATTGTTAAAAGCGATACGAAGGGTATTTTTTACCTCCTTTAAATTACACATTGCCGGGTGATTTTGCGCAAAATTTAAGATTTTGGTAAAGGTCTCAGAATCGAAATAAGCAGATTGTTTATTGCTTAAAAAGTAACCCCTCAGCACATTATTCTTGTAAGTTAACTTTTCAAAACCCAATTTTTTGCCCAACCACTGCACTTTTACAACGCTTAACATTGTTTTTACAGGTTGTGGTACCGGTCCAAATCGATCTTCTAATTGCTTTTCGAAAGCCATAAGGTCTACTTCGTTTTCTATTTTAGAGAGCTCTGTATATAAGTTATACCGTTCGGTGATGTTGGTAATATAACTATCCGGAATGTAAATTTCTAAGTCTGTATCGACTTGTGTAAAGCCAACAAAATCTTTCTTAGGCTCATTTTCAAAAAGGCCTTTAAACTCCGCATCTTTTAGCTCTGTTATGGCCTCATCTAAAATTTTATGATACATTTCAAAGCCAATCTCGGCAATAAAACCGCTCTGCTCGGCACCCAAGAGGTTCCCGCTTCCGCGGATGTCTAAATCTCGCATCGCAACATTAAATCCGCTACCTAAATCGGAAAACTCTTCAATTGCGCTCAATCGTTTTCTAGCTTCGCTAGTTAATGTAGAGAGTGGCGGAGAGAGCAAGTAGCAAAATGCTTTCTTATTGCTTCGGCCAACTCTACCGCGCATTTGGTGCAAATCACTTAGCCCAAACATATGCGCATGGTTGATTATAATAGTGTTTGCGTTTGGAATATCCAACCCAGCCTCGATAATTGTGGTTGCCACCAACACATCTTTTTCACCATTAATAAAAGCGAGCATTACATCTTCCAATGCATCGCCTTCTAACTGACCGTGTGCAATGCCGATTTTCGCTTTTGGCACCAACCTCTGAATCAGATCGGCAAACTTTGGTAGATCGTTCACCCGGTTATTGATGAAAAATACCTGTCCGTCTCTATCCAATTCATATTGGATGGCTTCTTTAATTAGCTTATCGTTAAAAACATGCAGTTCCGTATTTACAGGCTGTCTGTTTGGCGGTGGCGTACTTATGATGGATAAATCTCTCGCGCCCATCAAAGAAAAATGCAATGTTCTTGGAATTGGAGTTGCCGTTAAAGTAAGTGTATCTACATTTATCCGAATGGCTTTTAATTTTTCCTTTGCAGACACGCCGAACTTTTGTTCCTCGTCCACAATCATAATTCCTAGATCTTTAAATTTCACATCCTTACTTAGCAAACGATGTGTCCCGATTAGAATATCTACCTTTCCTTCTGCAGCGCGTTGTAACGTTTCTTTAATCTGTTTGCTGCTTTTAAATCTATTAATATAATCTACTGTAACAGGAAAATCTGCCAATCTTGCAGAGAACGTTTTAAAATGCTGAAGGGCTAAAATTGTGGTTGGAACTAATATTGCCGCTTGCTTTCCTTCTACTACTGCTTTAAAAGCAGCCCTAATGGCAATTTCTGTTTTTCCGAAACCAACATCGCCACAAACCAATCTATCCATGGGATGTGAAGATTCCATATCTTTCTTTACATCAAGCGTAGCTTTTAACTGATCTGGTGTATCCTCATAAATAAAGGAAGCTTCTAACTCGTTTTGCAAATAACCATCGGGAGAAAAAGCCGTTCCAGTCTGTGTTTTACGAATGGCATATAGCTTAATAAGATCTCTGGCTATGTCTTTAACTTTTTTTTTAGTGCTTTTTTTTAACTTGTCCCACGCTTCGGTACCGAGCTTATTGAGTTTTGGAATGCCACCTTCTTTGCCGCTATACTTTGCAATGCGGTTTAACGAATTTATGTTTACATATAAAAGGTCGTTATCGGCATAAACCAAACGAATCATTTCTTGGATTTTTCCGTTTGTCTCAACTTTCTCTAAACCCGCATATTTTCCAACGCCATGGTCTATGTGCGTTACAAAATCACCAGGTTTTAACTCTCGCAATTCTTTAAGTGTAATCGCTTGAGTACGCTGATAACCTTTTTTAAGCTTGTACTTGTAATATCTATCGAAAATTTGATGATCGGTATAAAAAGCTACGCCAAGTGTGGGGTCTATAAAACCTTCTCTTAACATGTGATTTATTGGAGTGAACGAAGCTGTTTTATCGATATCTTCTATGATGGCATACAAACGCTCAATCTGTTTGGTAGAATCTGTAAAAATTAGGTTTTCAATCTTCGCTTTTTCATTCTCTTTTAGGTTGTGAATAAGTAAGCTAAAATCTTTATTGAATGAAGGTTGAGGTTTGATATCAAAGTTAATTTTGTGTTCTGTTTGATAAAAAAACTGCTTTCCAAACTCAATGATGGGAAAATCCTGCAAATGGTCACTGAGCATTTTCTCGTCTGTAAAGGCAAACTGCGGATCAATCCACCCGGTATTTTCTGCTTTATCAGCCAAAGAAAGCGCTTTCCAAAGTTCTACAGCTTTTTTAAAACCAGCTTTTACAATATCTATCGTAAATTCTACATCTTTAATCCAGAGTTGCGTATCGGCATCTATATAATCTAAAATACTAATGTTGCTTTCAGTTAAAAACTTTGCCTGAACGTTGGGAACAATGGTCAATGTTTTAACATTACTAACGGAGAGTTGGCTTTCTATCTCAAAACTTCTGATGCTTTCTACTTCATCCCCAAAAAACTCTATTCTAAAGGGAAGATCAGAGGAGAACGAAAAAATATCTACAATACCCCCACGGATGGAAAACTGTCCCGGCTCATAGACAAAATCGCAACGTTCAAAGTCGTAGTCAACTAAGAATTCATTAATAAATTCGATACCTAGCTTCGCGCCAACTGCAATTTCTAAAGTATTCCTATCCAAGGCAGAGCGATCGATAACTTTTTCGGAAATTGCTTCTGGATAGGAAACAACAATCTTTCCAAATTCAGAATCGTGGTTTAACTCGTTTAAAACTTCGGCCCGAGCCAACACATTGGCATTATCTATCTGCGTAAAATCAAAAGATTTCCTATAGCTCGAAGGGAAAAAAAGCACTTGTTTGTCTAAAATGCTTTCTAAGTCTGACTGGAAGTAAGCCGCTTCTTCTCTATCAGGCAACACAAAAAACAATGGTTTATGTAACATGAAATAGGATGCAATAGAAATCATTGCGTCCGAAGAACCAACCAAACCTCTTAACTGGACTTTAGGGTTTTTGCTTTCGTTTAACGTTTGGGCTAATTGGGTTACCCGCTCATCCGTTTTATATCTGTTTACTAAATCGCGAATATTCAAGCTACAAATTTAAGATTTATTTAGCAATTGATACGCCAATAAATGCTTGCACATTAAGATTCTGTAAAGATGGAGATAGATAAAATGAATTTCTGTAAAATCTAAGTTATAAAGATGTTAACAAAAAAGTTTTTAAGATCAAAATTTTACAAGCAAGGTTCAAATGGTTAGATTTGAAATAACTAGTTGAAAGAATGCCTTTAATTAGTTTAAGAAATAATCTACCACATATGCATACCAACAATCGAAGAGATTTTTTAAAGAAAACGGCACTTTTGGCAGGAACTGTAGGGTTAACTAACGTATTGCCAGACGCGATTGCAAAAGCTGCTGGGATTAGTGCTGCGCCAGGAACTACTTTTATGGATGCAGAACATGTTGTTTTCTTGATGCAGGAAAATCGGTCGTTCGACCATATGTTTGGTAAATTAAGAGGTGTTAGAGGTTTTAATGATCCCCATCCGCACATTCAACCAGATGGAAATAAGGTTTGGTTGCAAAAAGACGGAGAAGGGTTTACTTATCTTCCATTTCATGTAGATATAAATAAAACAAAAATTACTTGGCAAGGCGGTTTACCGCATTCTTGGAATGACCAAGTAGCGGCTAGAAATGATGGCAAATACGATAGGTGGGTGCCAATAAAGTCTAAAATGGCATTGGCTCATTTTGATAGAGCCGATATTCCATTTTACTACGATTTGGCGGACGCATTTACTATTTGCGATCAAAATTTCTGTTCTTCGCTTACTGGAACCACACCTAACCGGCTATTCTTTTTTACTGGAACCATTAGAGGCGAAAATAGCACAAACAAAACCGCTGCAGTAAGCAATAGTCAAGCAGAAAGCAGAGACAATGTCTACGTAGATTGGCCAACTTTTCAAGAAACATTAGAGGATAACGGAATTGATTGGCGCGTGTACCAGAACGAAGTTTGGAGCGCGAAGTACAAGGACGATGAGACAGACGATTGGTGCGGAAACTACGGAGATAATCCATTAGAATATGTTTCGCGGCATAACGTAAAGCTTTCCTCTTTTTTCCGTGCGAATGGAGATCACCTATCAAACCCACCGTTAAGCGCAGCAGAAGTGACTTCGAAATACAATGCGCTCTCTCAAAAAGAAAAGAACTTAATAGATAAAGCGTTTACCACAAATAAAGACGAAAAGGATTATTTAGAGGTCGAATCTATCAGTTACACAAACGACAAAGGGGAAAAGGAAACTGTTAATTTACCAAAGGGAGATATTTTTCATGAGTTTCGGAAAGATGTAGACAGCGGAAAACTACCTGCAGTTTCTTGGTTGGTTGCACCGCAGCGATTTTCTGACCATACAAGCTCGCCACTCTATGGCACTTGGTACGTGAGTGAGGCGTTAAATATTTTAACGAAAAACCCGGAGGTTTGGAAAAAAACCATCTTTGTGCATACTTATGATGAAAATGACGGTTATTTCGACCATCAACCACCATTTGTGGTACCTGATCCAAAGAATAAAGAAACGGGAAAGGTTTCTGAAGGAATAAATTACGCGACAGACTTCGAGGATGAAAAAGGTAGCCCGATTGGACTTGGTTATCGCGTTCCTATGATTGTTGCTTCGCCTTGGAGCAAGGGAGGCTTCGTGAACTCCCAAGTTTTTGATCATACTTCGTCTCTAATGTTTTTAGAGAAGTGGCTAAAAAATAAAACTGGGAAAACCATCAGGAGCAATAATATTAGCGACTGGCGTAGAGTAATGTGCGGAGATTTAAGTTCGACTTTTAGAACATCTGAGGAAAATAATGTTTCGCTTCCAAATTTTTTACAGCGGGATAAAGTTGTCAAAAACATTAATGACGCTAAGCGTAAGCCCGAGCAAATGGCACCTTCTGCATTAACCGAAAAAACTATCGAAAAGGTGAATGCGTTCGAAAGTTTTTCTGCTAACAATACCGAACAAATGCCAAAACAGGAGAAAGGCACTAAGCCTGCTTGTGCGTTGCCTTATCAATTGGCGGCAGACGCGAAGATAGTTGATGGAAAACTCCAACTTTCCTTTGCGGCAGAAAAAACCGCTTTTGGAGCTGCGGTTGAAAACAACGGAGCGCCATTTAATATGGTATTTTTAAACAAGTTTAAGGGGATTAGTGGAAAAGTAAATGCCTACGGCGTTAAGGCTGGAGATATTCTAAGAGACAATCTACCTTTATCTGATTTCGAAAACGGTCAATATGATTTAGCCGTACATGGCCCAAATGGATTTTATAGACATTTTAAGGGAGATAACGAGACTTCCAAACTTTCTATCAAAGCAAGCTCAGAAATGGGCGGCTTGATCAGCAGGAAAGCGACGGGAAAATTAGTTTTTACTTTCGAAAACTCCTCTTCAGAGCAAATTAAAATTAAATTAATTGATAATAAATACAATCGGCTAGAAAATTTAATAACGATCAATGCCATGGAACAATTAAAACAAGCAATCAGTTTTTCTAGTAGCGCCAACTGGTACGACATAAGTGTAGTTACTGATTCTTCAAATTTTGAGCACCGTTATGCGGGAAAGATCGAAACAGAAAAGGGAACAACTACAGATCCATATATGGGTGGGGAAGTAACTGAAAAAGTGATTGTTTAAGAGAAGTTTCTATTCTGGTGCTATAATATTTTTGATTTAAAGCTGTCCAATTTTTTCACTGGTAAGTTTTATCGTCGTTTTTGATTCGAAAGTAAAAAAAGGGAATTTTACGCTCGTTGATTAGGAGGTGACTTTTACCTGCGGTGGACTTGTTCGAGTTTGTTTATTTTTCAATCGTCTTTCTTATCATTGCAACAACGCAAAATTTTTAATCACCTTTATGGCTGTAATTCTCTATTGAGCAAATTTATTGGGACTTCTACAAACTTCCTGTAAACTTGAACTTAATCCCCAATTGGAAATTCTCAATCGTCTTGAAAATTTCTTTCAATGTTGCCTTTTCAATTTTTGTTAAAGAATTTAATTCTATCGAATTTTGAGGTGCTCTGTTGTCGTTAATAATTTGCTTTGTCTGATTCTTTAAACGTAAGCCCATCAAATAATAATAAGATTGCATCAACTCATTAAACTGGCTTTCGTTAAAAACCTCTAAGTCGCGTAGCGCTTTTAAGCGTTCGCCGGTATTTTCCTTCTTAAAAATTCGATTTTGGAGGGCATATACACGAACTAAATCTACGATAGGCGTCATCGCTTTTTTGATGTCGAATACCTCTTTCTCTTCTACTTTGTAAGTTTTTATGTTTTTAAAGAACGTTAATGGCGGTTCATATTGTAGTGCATTTTTTGCGAGGTATAAAAAGAATCTTTCGTTTGGCTTTTGCAATTCTTCATCTACAAAAATCCTAAGCTCGTCTATAATAGCTATTTCACCGTAGATTGCTCGACAATCGAACATGGTTGAGAACTTAATCGCAGATTCTGGAAGTGCATCATCAATCCAACTTTTATAGTTTTTCTTCCAATGCGAAAGCGAGTGTGTCCATTCGGGATTAGAGGCCATAAAGCCGCCGCTGCAATACACAAAGCCGATGTTGTTGAGTTTATCAGATACCAAAGAAGCGAATTTTAAGAAATAAGCCCTTACTTCTTCTCGATGTTCATTTGCTTTGTCCTCATAAATAATGGCGTTGTCTTGATCTGTTTTCAGCGTTAGCTCTTTTCGCCCTTCGCTACCCAAAACGATATAAACGAATTTGGCCGGTGCATCACCTATTTCCTCAATTACTTCCTCAATTACTTTTAAAGAAATCGTATCAGCAATAACGGTAACAACTTCATTTATAATTTCTGCGTGTACGCCACGGCCAATCAACTGAGCAACAATTTGTGGCACTTTTTCCCATTTAGATTTCAGTTCCTTGGTGTTTGATGCCAGTTTAACGGATTGGATAAAAACCAGTGGCGACTGAGCCTGTTCACTTAGCAATCGGTTCCGACTTAGAAAGCCAATAAAGTTTCCTTCATCTTCTACCAATAAATACCGAATTTTTGTTCTGAACATCATTAAAACAGCCTCGTAAACCAAAGCATTTTTTGATATCGATATAATGTTTTCGTCCATTACCGAGCTTATTGGATCTTCCCCATTCCGTCGCATGGCAATTACCCTATCCCGTAAGGTAATGTCGGTTACAAAACCAACAATTTTATTTTTATCATCCGTAATAAACAAGCAGCTCACTTTGTTTTTTGCCATTTGGGTTGCGGCCTCATAAATGGGTTGGTGAATGCTACTACTTACGATGTCTTTATAATTTACACCTTCTATCTTCCGACTGTAAAGTTGTTCTGAAGCGATATAACTCTCTTCGAAAGTAGTATGTTTTTTATAGAAATGGGCGAAATCCTCATTCAACATTTTTATGCCGAAAAGAGTGGTAAAGTGTTGAAAAAATGGTGCGTAGGCCGAACAGAGTTGTCTAAATTCTTTTCTTGGGAGAAACAGTATTTTGGTGCCTTTTTTTGCGACGGCAGTTTTAAGCGAACGTTTTCTGTTTAGTAAAATGGAAATTCCACCGTAACAATAACCGCCGTGGTGAAGTTCCACAGCGCGCTTTGCATCGGTGCTGTCGTAAAAGAAAGATTCATATTCGCCAGTTAGAATAATATCAATCCCTTTCATTTTACTTTGTTCCTGCTGATAAATTAATGTATCCTTTTCGTAATTGACTTCTTGCAGGATTGTTATGATGCTCAGCAATACATCATCAGGCAGCATATTAAATGGTAAAACGGTTTTTAGAAATGCTAATCTATCGTTCATAATAAATGGATATTACAAGAAGTATAAGAGCAATGCCCAGCACGATAAAAGGCCACCAAAGTACTTTCTTTTTGGCATCGGCATCGCTTTGTTTGCCATCCAAGAATTGGTCTCTAATAATCTGATCTGTCACCTCTCCGCGCGCTTCGAGTGTGAAAAGAATCTCTCTAGTATATTTTACATCGTTTAATGCATTGTGTAGATTTTCTGCGGCTACGTTAAATAAGGTTTTATAAAACTGCCCTAATTTTAAATGGTTGAAATACGGATTACGCACATACTTTGCACTAGCTTTCATTGTGCAAAACCGTGGGAGTTGGATAATTGGATTATTCATCGAAAGCCTAAAGAAAGTGGCATTGATCATGTGGATATCAAGTTCGATAAAGTGACCGACTAGTAGCGGATCATATTGTTTAAGATCGGCTGCGAATTTATTCATCACGCTTGTGCTGTCTTCACCTTTCTCTTGCAAGAATTCATAGGTAATTCCGTGTATTTTCTGAGCCGATTTTTGAATTTTACAATTGTTATTTTTGATGTAATGGTTTTCTTTTTTAATTTCGATACCATCGGCTTTGCAAACAATCCATGCAATTTGAAGCACGTACGGCCAACTTTTAGAATCATAGGGTGCATGCCAGTTTTTAGGCAAACCAGAGGTTTCTGTATCAACGAATAGAAAAAAATCTTTCACCGATGCAAGTTAACGGTTTGGATGGAAATTTTGACCTGTTTCGATTTTCATGGATTAGTAATGCTTTTTTCGAAAAATCATATTATTATGTGAACTTAGTCTAAAACATTCGAGAAAAATCTACAAGATATTTTATTAAGATAATTTCTTTCACCCTCCTTCTCTTGTAAGGAATTGATTGACATTTATTGCAAATAAAATAAAATTACAAGCTTTTAAAACTTGAAAAAATACCTATTGGTCATTAATTTTAAGGAATTAAACCAAAGGCTGTGGCAAAGCGGTAAAGTTCGGAGAATGTTTTCAGCTTTAGTTTGTCGCTAATATTTCTGCGGTGCGTACTAACAGTTAGCTTCGTAATTTGTAGGGCGTCTGCAATAACAACACTGCTGTTTCCACTTACTACCAAGATTATAATTTCTTTTTCTCTTTTAGTAAGCAAGCAGAATTGTTTGAAATAATTTTTCATCCAACCTGTTTCTTCTAAAACGTTGTTTATTTGTCTTGCGATTCGGCCGGCGCTATTTACCTCATTTACTATCAAAAGCATTTTATCCGCCATTTCATCTCCCTGCGAATACATCAACTTGGCCGAAGCAAGGTACCATTTGTAAGAGGCATCTTGTAGATTTTTTACACGATGTGCAAAGTTGTAGATTTTTGTAAGATTTTGTTCCCGATGCATTTGTAAATACGTAGGTACAAATACATTCATCTCCTCAGGAAAAAAAAAACGCTGAAAATATTCTGGACCTAGTGCAGCAAGTTCTTCTGTACTATGCTTTAAAATGTTGCAACCACTGCTATTCATATATTCTGTGGAAAGATTCTTAAGATTTGTTACCAATACATTCCCCGGCACGTAATCTCCTATTTCCTCAATACAGAAGTCTCCATTACTTATTTTGCTTTCCAGCGTATAGATTTGTCTGCTATTGGTATCTTGTATTTCTTCTTGAGTGAGGTTAACTTTCATATAACCTAGTTTTCTGAAGCAAAATCAAATACTTCGGCAAATTGCTGCAAAGCCGCCAAGTTCTTTATACCTAATTTTTTCTTGATGTGTTGGCGGTGTGTATTAACGGTATTCACGGACGTAAAAGAGAAATCGGCTATCTTCCTGCTATTCATCCCTTTTGCCAAAAGTAGGGTAATTTCTTTTTCCTTTTTTGTAAGGTTCGCAGCTTTATGAAAGTTTTCTTTAAAGAAAACATCTTGTTCAAGCACTGCAAATAGTCTTTTTTTTATTTCATCAAGCAGATCAAGATCGTAAGTAAAAACTATGAGTTCTTTTTTCTGCATATCTTTAGATTCACCTAGCCGACAGCAGCAAAGTCGCCAGTTCCCAACTTCGGCATCTGTTTTACAAAAAAAACTGTAGACTGTTTCGGTTGATTTGTCTTTAAGATAAGTAGCTATTTTATTGACAGACAAAACGTGGTCGCCAGGCGCAGAACGAGCAAATAACTGGCTGTCGATGGTAAAGTTACCAATAGTTAAAGCTTCGTCCTTATCAAGTTGATAAACTTTTAGCTGATCTGTAAAAAGAGAGTTTGAGAGCTGCATACAAAGTGTTTTTTTATCACATTGTGAGTTGTTAATTCAACTAAGGGCTAGCCTTATTCTTAATAATTGTGAATATACTTTTTGAAAGAAATTTTCTATGGGATACTAAATATATGAATAAAGTTTTGATCCTGCATGTTTGTGTATAGATTATGTTCAAAATCGAGCAGTCAATTTTTATAAGATTATTAAATAATCCGTAGTTTAATAAGGATAAAGATTAAATGCAGTTGGATATTTTAGATATCGTGGCAGAGAGGAATCAATCTTTAGAGTTTTTGGCTAGTACCTGCACATAGCGGTCGATAAACCAATTTAGGACCGGATTGCTATTGTTTTGTTTATAGGCTAAAACTACCTCTGTATGTATTGGGATATGATTTAATTCGATAAATGACAGATTCATCTTTTCATATTGTTTTTTTAAGGTCAATGGCAATATAGATACGCCGAGATTCGTTTCTACGAGCTGCAATATAGAATGTACGTTATTTGCCTCATGAGTAATATCTGGAACAAAACCCATTCTTTGGCAGATTTCCATTAGCTTTTGATTGTAATGTGGCGCAAAATCTTTATTAAAAAAAATGAAAGGGCGGTTTTTTAAAAAATCAGCTAGCTCTTGTCTATGTTGGAAGACTTGGTCTGAATTTGGAATGACAACTACAAACGGGTCGAAATAAAGCGTCTTGACCATGAGTTTATCAGACATTATTGGAGCTCTCAAAATCCCGATATCCAATTTTCCTAGTTCGAGATCCTTCACCTGCAGCATCGTTGGGACTTCAAAAAGGCTAGTCTTTCTATAAGGAAATTCTTTGTGCATCGCCTTCAAAACCTCAGCCAAATTGGATTGATAAACAGAACTAATGTAGCCAATCTTTAATTCTCCGCTGATACCTTCTTGAATTTTGCGAATATCACTTTTAGTTTCTTCTAACTTATCAAATATTGCCTCAACTTCTCTTTTAAAGTATTTTCCCGCATCAGTTAATAGTACTCGCTTATTGTTTCTAATAAATAGTTGAACGCCCAACTCTTGCTCAAGCTCTTTGATTTGCCTACTCAAGGGCGGTTGGGAAATATGAAGTTTAGTCGCTGCTTTGGTAAAATTAAGTTCATTCGCTACTGTCTTGAAATATAATAAATGTCGAAGTTCCATTATAGCGATACTTTAGAGGTATTGTTAGATGATAATATTGATATTTTACAAATATGATAAAAAGACTTAGGTTTATAAAAAAGTTTAAGCTTATGAATAGACACGATATGCAAAAAGCTACAAATGATGAAATTAGAGCCCGATTTGATACTGATGTTGAGCGTTTCTCCAATTTAGAAACAGGACAACAAACAACTATAGATGCGCCATTAACTATGGAATTGTGCACCGAGGCGGCAAAGTACATTAATCCAAATGCGCGCAATTTGTTGGATATTGGTTGTGGAGCGGGTAATTATACGCTGAAAATGCTCAATAAAATTCCAAATCTAAATTGTACGCTTAATGATTTAAGCTTACCTATGTTAGAACGGGCAAGGGAGAGAGTATCAGCTAATACCCACGGAGAGACAACAATTATTCAAGACGATATGCGGAAATTAGATCTGCCTGATAATCATTACGACATTGTTTTTGCAGCGGCCACTTTTCATCATTTACGGACAGATGCAGATTGGGAATTGGTGTTTAATAAAGTGTACCAAACCTTAAAACCGGGAGGTAGTCTGTGGATTTCAGACTTGGTTGCTCACGATTCTAAGTTAATTGATTCCCTTTTTCGCAATAAGTATGGCGCATATCTCGAAACAATTGGCGGGAAAGAATACAGTCAGAAAGTGTTTGATTATATTGAGTATGAAGATACCCCAAGATCCTTGAATTATCAATTAGGCCTTCTAAACCAAGTTGGATTTACTACAACAGAAATTCTGCATAAAAATTCTTATTTCGCTGCGTTTGGGGGAATAAAGTAAGTTTGAGCGCTGGTCTTAAGATTAATTGAATTAACCCCGTTTGCTCAATTAGATTAAAGGATCAAGAAGTTGGCGTTAAAAGTATATCGTGTTCTCCTAGCGGTACATGGAAGTTTTTATGGAAAGGTGATCGGAAGTTCAACTTGGGTTTTACCCCACGCAATTTCTAAATTTGCACCAATTTCTGATTTAACGAAGGTTAACGATAGATATTCTAATGATTTTGGCAATGTATTTACAGGCACTTCAACCCGGATAATGTCTTTGGTCTGATCATAAGTAAATGCGCCCCATTTATTAACTTGCTTGTTCAAAATGATCGTCCACTTATCTTTTTCCGGAATCGCAAAAAGACTGTAAGTACCAGTTCTAATTCTTTGCCCATTAATACTTGCTTTTTCAAAAAAAGTAATTTCCGTATTCTCGTTTGCGCCAAGTCTCCATACTTTTCCATATTCTTCTAATACGCCAAAAATGACGCGTCCTTTTAATTGTGGCCTAGAATAAATAATTTTAATAAATGGCTTGTCCTCTCCATCCGTTTTTGCTTTAGCTGCGTTTAATGGATAGTAAAGAATATCTGCCGGGCTCGCATCAGGCGGTGGAAATGAAAGGGTTTCAACAGGTTTATTCTGTGCGGAAACGGTTAAATAAGCCAAAAAGAATATAATTGAAAGGAGCTTTTTCACCAATTTAAGGGTTTGGAAACTTTGAAGTTCTTTGCAAGGCCAATTTAATATTTACGACCCTTATCTAAGGCATTTAGAAATAATCCCGCAGAAAGAAGACCTAAAATTCCGCCAACAATGGCAAAAAGATAGTTTCCCTCGATCACTATGGCGGTTAATGTGCCAAAAATAAGTCCAGAAAGGTAGTAAACCCAGTTAAAGTTATTGTCGCTATTCTCTTTTACACTCATGATCATCTTATTTGTCGACAAATGTACAATTTATTTTAATTTGTTGTCTTAGAAAACAATTATCAAAAAAGTGTAATCTTTCCAAGATTAAGCCATAATCAATCAATCGATTGATTAATTTTGTGCTATATTAAAAGAAAGGAAAAAAATGATTTTGGAAAAGACGGATAAAAAAACCGCAATACTAACTGCCGCAGAAAAGCTTTTTTGTAGCGGTGGTTACGAGGGAACGTCTACTAGGCAGATAGCAAAGGAAGCGGGAGCAAATATGGCCATGATCAATTATTATTTTGGATCAAAAGAGGGCGTATTTATGGATATTATGACAGATCGGATTGCCACGTTTTCTGTTATACTAAAAAATATAAGCGAAGATGAAATCTCTCCAATGGATAAGCTTTACAAGGTAATAGAAAGTTTAGTCGATCGGATTTTATCTAATGTGCCGTTTCATAAAATGATGAATAGAGAGTTATCGCTCTCGCAACGTCCGGAAATGTACATTCGGATAAAGGAAGCATTGAGAAAGAATATGCAGATTATAGAGCATATTTTGGTAAGTGGAATGGAAGATGGAGATTTTAACAGAGTAGATGTTCGGATGGTTATTGCGACCATTATGGGCACGGTTACTAATGTGGTTAGCTATCCTGCAAAAATGCTAAGCACATCATCTTTCGATATTGATAACCCGAAAGACAGAAAAATAATTAGGGATCGTTTGGTAAAACACCTCGAAGATTTATTAACAACTTTCTTAAAAACAAATACCAATGAAATTTAAAACAATAAGGCTGTTGCTTACTTTGGCACTAGCGCCTTCTATCTTGCTAGCGCAAGATGTTAAGGAATTAAATCTAAATCAAGCAATCGCTCTGGGCATTGCGAATAGCAAGAATTTAAAGTTATCGCAAAATAAGATAGATCAGGCAATTGCAAGGCTGGAGGTGGTAAGAGATAGGGTTTTGCCTTCCGCAAACGCTAGTTTTTTATACAATCACGCAGAGATACCAACCAACACGTTGAGCTTAGGTGGCAATTCTAGCACCATTCATCTGCCAAAAAGAGCCGACGCATTTGTAGGAACCGCGGCCGTTAATGAGTTGGTGTACGCAGGTGGAAAGTTAAAGTTTGCGGAACAATCAACAAAACTCTTAGCAGATGTAGCGAGATTAGATGCGGATAAGAGCAGAGAAGAAGTAACTTTTGCTGTGATAGACATGTATTATAGTCTATTTAAAATACTTCAAAGTGAGAAGGTTATTGATCAGAATTTAAGTTCTATTGCGGCACAAATTAAGCAGGCACAGCAATTTTTTGATCAAGGATTGGTAACCAAAAATGATGTTTTGAGGTTTAAGTTGCAGCAAGCGAACATCAATCTTACTAGGATGGATGCAGAGAGTAACAGAAAAATTGTGAATTACAATCTGGATATTTTGCTAGGTCTTGGCGAAAGCACTGATGTAAAAATCGAAGAGCCAACAACTGGCGCACTAAATCCAAGCAATTTGAGTGATTACATCAACATGGCATTTGCCAACAGGCAAGAACTTAAGCAATTGGATTTGCGCAATAAAGTTGCAGATTATAATGTGAAAACCATTAAAGCAGACATGCTGCCAACTGTGGGTGTTGGGGCAAATTTATATTATATCAATCCGAGTGGAGGTTTTATTCCAAGTGCAAATCAATTCGTTTTGCCGGTTACAGTCGGCGCTTCTGTCTCTTGGAATGTAGCAAGTCTTTGGTCTAATAAGAACAAAGTTAGTGAAGCAAAAATTCAACAGACAGAAATTATTTTGCAAAAAGACATTTTATCAGACAATGTTAAACGAGAAATTAACGGCAATTACCAAGATTTTAAAGTAGCTGTTGATAAAATAAATGTGTTGGAAACTTCCATTGCGCAAGCAACAGAAAATGATAAATTACTTGCTGCCAAATACACAAACAACATTGCGTCGGTTACAGATAGGATAGATGCAGAAACATTGCTTTATCAAGCAAAGATTAATTTAGAAATAGCCAAGGCTAATGCCGGGCTTGCATATTACAAATTACTAAAATCAACAGGAAAAATTACCCAATAAATAAAACGATGAAAACGGAGCAAAAAAAGAAAAGTAAGATTGTACCCATTATTATTGGGGTTCTAGTTATAATAGGAATTGTATTTGGGATAAGCGAGTGGAGTTATTATAGCAAACATATTGATACAGATGACGCCCAGATTGATGGAGACATTAGTCCGGTTGTTGCTCGCGTAGGCGGATATGTAAAGGACATTAATTTTGAGGAAAATACCCATGTTAAAGCGGGTCAGGTGCTTGTAAAATTAGATGAACAGGATTTTAAAATCAAACTAGAACAAGCCCAGGCTGGGCAACAGGGCGCTAATGCGGGAGTTGGCGTTTCACAGTCGCAGATTTCTGCCACTGCTGCAAATATAGGAACTGCAAAAGCCAATGTTGATGTGGCGAGAGTTAAATTAAATTTAGCTCAAAAAGACTTTACTCGATACGCCAATTTAGTTAAAGAAGGCGCAATTACGAAGCAAGCTTTTGATCAGGCAAACGCAACAAAAGAGTCTGCAGAAGCAACTTATCGCGCCGCGCAAGACCAATACCGCGCTGCGGTTAAACAAGTTGGTACTACGCGTTCTCAATTGGCAGTTAGCAACAATGCAATTAGCTTACGTCAAAGCGATGTTGATTTCGCGAAATTACAACTTTCATATACCGATATAAAGGCGCCAGTATCTGGTCTTGTTTCAAAAAAGAACGTTCAAAAAGGGCAACTTGTGCAAGCTGGACAGCCGCTATTTTCTATTGTAAATGACGGCAGCTTATATGTAACGGCAAATTTTAAGGAGACTCAGCTAGAAGACATTAAAAAAGGACTAAAAGTGGAAATTACGGTAGATGCTTTCCCCAACGAAAAGATAGAAGGAAAAGTGTTAAACTTTGCGCCGGTCACCGGAGCTAAAGGCTCGCTGTTACCGCCAGATAATGCAACTGGAAACTTTGTGAAAGTGGTGCAACGTGTTCCCATCAAAATAGAAATTCATCCATCAAAAGAACTGTTGGCCAGATTACGCCCGGGAATGAGCGTTAAAGCATCAGTTTCTAAATAAAATTATCATGCCCGAAGTAGGTTTTAAAAAGTGGATCATTACCATTACGGTAATTACGGCTTCTTTGCTGGAGCTAATTGACACAACGATTGTAAACGTTGCACTTCCTGATATTCAAGGTAATTTGGGGGCCACGCTAGAAAATGTTGCTTGGCTAACTACAGGTTATGGTGTCGCAAATGTAATTATACTACCAATGTCTGGTTGGTTGGGGAGCAAATTCGGCAGGAAAAATTATTTCTTAACGTCGATCATTATTTTTACAATAGCTTCTTTTTTATGCGGCAATGCTACCGGATTAGATGAACTTATTGTATTTCGAATCATTCAGGGCTTTGCGGGCGGTGGTTTATTATCAACAGCACAAGCCATTCTATTAGAAACATGGCCTCGTGAAGACGTTGGTATTGCCACTGCTTTATTTGGTCTCGGTGCTGTTGTTGGCCCGACAGTTGGTCCAACCATCGGTGGCTATATTTTAGAAATAAGCTCTTGGCCATGGATTTTTTATGTAAATATTCCCGTAGGAATTTTGGCCGCCTATCTCGCGTACACCTATATAAAGGAGACGCCCAAAGATGCGAAAGGAAAACCGATAGATTGGTGGGGAATTGCTTTGTTGGCGCTGTTTGTTGGTAGCCTCCAAACCGTTCTGGAAAAAGGCGAAAGTGAAGATTGGTTTTCTGAACCATACATCGTGGTGCTCAGCGTTTGTGCACTCTTTGGTTTTCTATTCTTTATATGGCGAGAGATGCGAACGGATCATCCTATTGTTAACTTCAAAATAATGAAGTACCGAAGTTTTTCTATCGGGATGATGACCTCGTTTCTTTTAGGCTTTGGTTTGTATGGATCTGTATTTATTTTCCCGGTATTTTGTCAAACTTTACTTGGCTTTACCCCTTTGCAAACTGGTAAATTGTTTTTACCGGGTGGTTTGGTAACCATCATGTGCATGCCATTTATTGGCATTATGTTAAAAAGGGGAGTGCCGGCGCAAATTATGGCGAGTGTAGGGATGCTTTTGTTCTTTGTGTTTTGCTGGATGTTAAGCGGTTCTACGCTTTCTTCAGGAACCGGAGATTTTTTCTGGCCTTTAGTTATTCGTGGAGCAGGTATGGCCCTTTTATTCGTGCCATTAACTACGTTAGCCGTTCAAGATTTAAAGGGTCCAGAAATTGGCCAAGGTACAGGCTTAAACAATATGATGAGGCAGTTGGGAGGATCTTTCGGCATTGCTTCACTCACCACCATGATTCACCTGCGTCAGGGTTTTCATAGAAGTACTCTGCTCAGCAATATAAATGAATATAATCCAGCTTTTATGGATAGGTTTAATGCCATTGTAAATGGCTTTATGGCTAAAGGCCAAAGTTTATTTAATGCAAAGATTATGGCCTATCGGGCAATTGATGGAATGGTTTCTAAACAAGCCTTACTATTAACTTTTAACGATGCCTATTGGATAACTGGTTTGATTATGCTTTTCGCAATACCTCTGGTTCTTTTTCAAAAGTTTCAGAAAAATATGCCCATCGCAGCAGATTCTCATTAAACTTGCCGTTTTTACGTTGAAAATAGGCCAAAAAATAGGTAAAAATAAAACAGCCGATCTAAATTAAAAGATCGGCTGTTTATAACCCAAAAAATTAACAATCATCGCAATGCCCTTAAACATTGCAAAAGTTCTTAGATGGGTACCCAACACCCAAATAAGATTCTAAAATTAAATTATTTTCTACAAAAATCCAAATCATAAGCTGGTAAATTTTAATTACTTGAGCATTTTTTGTAGTATTACCTCTCAATTTTGAATCCCATAAGCTATGCCAAAACTCCGTTTAACTACCCACCGCGAATTTATTTTTAACAACGAGGTAGTTTCTAAATTTGAACTTTTTAACAGCCTTTTTTTAACATTGCCGTTTTACAAGGTAAAAGCCACCGGAACCTTATTACCTCTTTTCTTTAAAAGTTGCGAGGAAGGAGTAGCAAATGGCCAAAAGCCTGCACAGATTATAGAGGAATTTTTCTCAAAGTTTACAAGTTACTCAAATCAGAAAGACATCATCGATCTATTGTTTAGATTTATTCAATACATCGAACGGCAAGTAGTACTTTTTGATGCGGTTGAAGATGCGTCTTTTTCAAAGTTAAATACCGCAGATGAACAAAATACCTTGTCCTTTCTATTGAATAAAAATATCGATAATAAGCCGATGTTGGGCAAAATAGAAAAGGTAGTGGAGGCACTTTCGCTTCGGTTGGTACTAACCGCTCATCCAACACAATTTTATCCGGGCAGCGTGCTCGGAATCATCACCGATTTAACCTCAGCCATCAAGGCTAATGATTTAACCACGATGAATTTGCTATTGCAACAGCTTGGCAAAACGCCTTTTTTTAACAAAAAGTCGCCAACACCAGTTGATGAAGCACTTAATTTAGCTTGGTTTTTGGAAAATACATTCTATTTTGCTGCAGCAAATATTCAAGAAGGGATAGACCAAAACTTAGATGAATATGGTTTAGAAACAAATAAAATTCTGCAGCTTGGTTTCTGGCCGGGAGGAGATAGAGATGGAAATCCAAACATTCATATTGAGACCACAATAGAGGTTTCTAAAATGTTAAGGCAGATTTTATTTAGGTGCTATTACAGAGATTTTAGAAATCTTAGAAAACGGATTACTTTTAGAGGTGTAGAAGAAAACATCGCGCACTTGCAGCACGTACTTTATCAAAATGCGTTTGATCAAAACCTTGAGTTGACCGATATTTCTGAAGAACTCAGGTCTCATCTTAACCTTATTAAAAACACCATACTAAACGAGCACGACGGGTTATTTGTAGATCTGGTAAATGATATGATTAGGAAAGTGGATTTATACGGTAGTTATTTTGCTTCGTTAGACATTCGCCAAGACAGCCGCGTGCTTAGAAGAGTACATGCTTATTGTAGAGCCAACAAACCTATTTCTTCACTTTACCCGGCCGACTATGATGCATTGTCTGAAGCCGAGAAGTTGAAACTTATTTCTTTCAAAGAAGCTGGGGTAGACTATGTCACGGATGCAGACGCATTAACCCAGGATACGATTGACGTTATTAAGGAGATTAAGGGCATTCAAAAACGCAATGGAGAGAAAGCTTGCCATAGATTTATAATAAGCAATTGCCAACAAGCAAGTGATATTTTACAATTGGTAGAACTGTTTTTATGGAACGGGTGGGATAAGGATGAACTGACCATCGATTTTGTGCCGCTTTTTGAAACCGTGAACGATTTAAAAGGCGCAGCTGATATCATGGATATTCTCTATAAAAACCCTTTTTACAAAGCTCATTTAGCGTCGAGAGGCAACCGACAGGACATTATGCTCGGTTACTCTGACAGTACTAAAGACGGTGGATATTTAATGGCAAACTGGTCTATTTTTAATGGAAAAACCTCTTTAACGGCTATTTCCGCAAAACATAACATTAAACTCGCATTTTTTGATGGACGTGGCGGACCGCCAGCACGCGGAGGAGGTAAAACACATCGTTTCTATGCATCAATGGGAAAAGAAATCGCGAACAACAATATGCAATTAACCGTGCAGGGCCAAACCATAAGCTCACAATATGGGTCTATAGAAAGTGCGGAATTTAATATAGAACAACTGATAAATGCAGGTATTACTTCCGGACTAAAAGAAAAACACAATGTTTTGTTAGACCCGGAAAACAAAACGCTGCTGGATGAAATGGCAGAGGTGAGCTATAAGGCGTTCGTAGATTTGCGCGAACATCCTTTATTTGTGAAGTATCTAGACCAACTCTCCCCTCTTAAACTATTGTCGCAAGCAAATATTAGCAGCCGGCCAGTAAAGCGAAATGGTGGTGGCGAAATGAAATTGGAAGATTTGCGTGCGATAAGCTTCGTAACTGCATGGAGTATGTTAAAACAAAATGTTCCTGGTTTCTATGGAATGGGCACTGCGCTGAACAAGCAAGAAAAAGCAGGTAATTGGGATAAAGTGGTGAAGGTATATCAAGCATCCGAATACTTAAAAACCATCGTAGACAATTGTATGATGAGTATGAGTAAATCAGATTTTGCGATTACAGCCCATTTGGCAGGCGACAAAGTGTTCGGTGAGTTTTGGAAGCAATTGCACAATGAATTCGAACTTACTAAAGCAATGCTTTTAAAATTATCCGGGCAGGCCACATTGATGGCAAATTATCCATTAGATAAGAAATCTATTGCAACACGCGAACGTATTATTCTCCCGCTCGTCTTAATCCAACATTTTGCGTTGGAAAAACTGCAAGCAGCGCAAGAAACCGATGATAGAGTTGCGATAGAAAAACTTGCCGTGAGAACCGTTTTTGGCATTGTAAATGCAGGGAGAAACTTGGCGTAGCATTTCTTAGACTCCATTGGTAAAGGAGTTCGATTTAAAAACCGAAATCTTATAAAAAAAACCCATCAAAAATATTTGATGGGTTTTTTAAGGTATTAAAGAAGACTTATCGGTCAATGGAACCCATCACCCTTTGCCCGAAAGAATTTAATGCATCTTTTTCAGAAACACCATCTTTAACCATTTGATGCACTTCTAAAGCACCGCAGATATTTGTAATCATTTCTCCTGCAACATCAATTTCTGTTTCATTTACTCCACGAAATTCGCAAAAAGTCTCTAGAACCTCCAGAGTCGATGTCAACTTCTCTGGTGTGTTATGTTGAAATAGTTGCTTTATTACTGGTATCTTCATTACTTTATCTTGTTAAAAAGTTCTACCAAACCTTCTTGCTTATTGGTTTGCACCTGATCTACCAAACTACCCCCTTCAAAAGCAGCAAAAGTTGGTAAATTATCTACATTGGCAAATTTGCGCGAATTTGGAAGCTTTTCTGCGTCTATGATTAGAAAAGCTACGTCATCATTTTCCGCAGCTAATTTCTTAAACTTCGGCTTCATAATACGACAATTGCCACACCAAGATGCGGCGTACTGCACCATAACCTTTTTGTTATCGGTTAAATACTGCTGTAAATTATCTTCTGTTAATTCTAAGAACATATTCTTGTTTTTTATTAGTTGGCGCTGAAATATTCTGCTACCCCTACTCTATTTGCATTCATGGCCTGTTTTCCTTCTTCCCAATTTGCTGGGCAAACTTCGCCATGTTTTTGTACGTGCGTATATGCATCAATTAAACGCAAATACTCTTTTACGTTTCTGCCAAGCGGCATATCATTTACACTTTCATGAAATACTTTACCTGTTTCATCAATTAAATAAGTAGCACGGAAAGTTACGTTTGAACCTGTGTAAATCTCACTTCCATCTTCATCATATGCTACCTCTTGATCTACGATATCTAACAAATTAGCAAGCTGTCTGTGTGTATCGGCCAATATTGGATAAGTTATTCCTTCTATTCCGCCATTATCTTTCGGAGTATTCAACCACGCAAAATGAACCTCATTGGTGTCGCAGGAGGCACCAATAACAGTCGTATTTCTGTCGCTAAATTCAGTTAATGAATCTTGGAAAGCGTGTAATTCTGTAGGGCAAACGAAAGTGAAGTCTTTCGGATACCAGAACAATAAAACTTTTTTATTTTTACCAATTGCTTCTTCTAAAACGTTTATTTTTAAATCGTCTCCCATTTCTGTCATTGCATCTATGCTAACGCTTGGGAATTTTTTACCTACTAGTGCCATAATTCTTAAATTTTGCACAAAGATACACCTAAAGGAAGTGCCAGTCAATGATATTAGCGGAAATGAACATCATTAATATAGATGTACATATAGACAAAAACTATATACATATTTTTTTGTATAGGCGATGGTATTTACGACTTACAAAACAGCGCGATGGGCGATACCATTATAGAAACCTTAAGTGTTAGTAATGAGACCGCTGCGACTGTTAAAAGTTATATCGGATGCGTTAACACCTTTGGCTCAACCGCTTTGGATAAAACCAAAATCCCTATCTTTGAGGCTATTTTATATTTTATGGCTAGAATAATGGCATTCGACTATGGAACAAAGCGTATCGGTATAGCTGTAACCGACCCCTTGCAAATAATAGCTACTGGACTAACCACCGAACATCCTAAGGATGCCATCGCATTTATAAAGAAATACATGGAAGCGGAGCCAGTTGAAGCCTTTGTTATCGGTGATCCGAAACAGATGGATGGTAGCGATTCTAATTCTAAGCAACATGCCAAAGGATTTGCCTCTTTGCTGAAGAAAAGCTTTCCTACGATTCCGCAATATTGGGTAGATGAACGCTTTACATCTAAATTGGCCAAACAAAGTGTGATGCAGAGCGGCTTAAAAAAGATGGATAGGCAAAACAAAGAACGCATAGATACCATTGCCGCAGCCATTATTTTACAATATTTTATGGAACAGAGGCGTTAACTGTAAAATATGGATTTGATAAACCCAGCGCTTCAAGATTTAATATACAATTACTGCGAACCAGAAAGCGAACTGCTGCAAAGTATTGATAGAGAGACGAACTTAAAAGTTTTGATGCCACGTATGCTCTCTGGGCATTATCAAGGACGGGTTTTAACGATGCTGAGCAAAATGCTGTCGCCGGCACGAATTTTAGAAATAGGTACTTTTACCGGCTATGCTACGCTTTGCCTTGCAGAAGGTTTATCTGCCGAAGGCATAATTTATACCTTGGACGTAAATGTAGAGTTAGAGGATATGGTGCGGAAGCATTTTGCAAGTTCTAAATTCGACAAGCAAATTAATTACATTCTTGGTGATGCGACCGAATCATTAAAACAAATAGAAGAAATTTTCGACCTGGTTTTTATAGATGCGGATAAAAAAAACAATGGCAATTATTTCGACATGGTCTTTGATCGAGTTCGCAGTGGAGGAATTATTATTGTTGATAATGTCCTTTGGAGTGGGAAAGTCCTCGCAGAAAATCCCGATAAGGATACGAAAAGCATCAACGCATTTAACGATAAAATAAGAGATGACAATCGGGTGGAGCAGCTAATCCTACCGGTAAGGGATGGCTTATTTGTAATTAGGAAGAAGTAGTTGCACACTTATTCATCTAATAGAAAATATAAAGTATGAAGAAAATAAATAATTTTACCTTATTCATTTTTGCAATTTGTGTTTTTGTATGTGCTTTTAGCATAAGTGAAGCCAAAGCAAGCTCTACCGAAAGCTACATCGCTGAGCATTTAGATTGTGCGCAAAATTTAATGCGGACTTACAAAGTTCCAGCTAGCGTAATCTTGGCGGTAGCCATTCATGAATCAGCTTCTGGAAATAGTAGAATTGCCCAATATTTAAACAATCACTTTGGTGTAAAAGGCCCAAATAGCAACACTGAAATAAGGTCGGGTTATAGAGACTATGATACTGTAGATGAATCTTATCAAGGTTTTATTGATTTTTTAGACAATAAGCCTGCTTTTAAACCGCTGTTTGATACCTGCGATCAGTACAATTATCGGGCTTGGGCTCGCGGCATTCAACACGGAGGTTATGCACATAGCAGAATTTGGGCAAGCCAGGTGATTGCAATCATCCAAAAATATCAGCTTTATCAATATGATGAGCGGCCCGAAGATTATATAGAGCCGATTTTTAAAAAAACTGCTTCGAGCAGCCATGTAAAAAAAAGAATCTATGTTGTAAAAATTGGCGACAATCTTAGCGCTATTGCGGATAAAAAAGGAACGACTGTAAAAGTGTTGATGAAGAAGAACAAGTTAAAAAACGCATCATTACAGCCTGGAAAAAGGTTGAGGTACTAAATGGGTGCCAACAATGCTAAAAATAGCAACAGGCACCTAAAATAAAAAATCTAAATTTGGCAGAATATGCTTAAAACGCTTCCACTAAACATCCAAATGAAATCTGTAATTTATTTTTCAATCTGCACTTTGTTTCTTTTATCATCCTGCGCGTCGAGAAAATTTACTAAAAATAATAAACAGATTGAGAAAAATGCCAATAAGGCCAATAACAACAATTATCAGCGCTTCACCACACTTAGTTATATAGATCAGTTTAAGGGGGTTGCTATTGAAGAGATGAATGCGGCGGGCATTCCAGCTAGCATTACTTTGGCGCAGGGAATATTGGAATCGGGCAGCGGAAACAGTGATTTAGCGAAGTATGCCAACAACCATTTCGGAATAAAATGTACATCAGACTGGCGAGGAAAAAGCTATTATCGAGACGACGATGAAAAAAATGATTGTTTTCGGGTATATAAAGATGCTCGAGAATCGTTTAGAGACCATTCCGAGTTCTTAAAACGCAAACGATATAGCTTCCTTTTTCAGCTAGACAAAAACGATTATCGAAGTTGGGCACAAGGGTTAAAGACTGCAGGGTATGCCACCAATCCAAAATATCCAGATATGCTTATCGGAGTGATCGATAAATATCAGCTTTTTCAATATGACCAATCGGAAACTGAAACTCAGAAATTAGCCAGAGAAGATAAAGTTTTTACAGAGATCAACGCAAATATTCCTCAAGAAAATAAAAAGTTTACGCCTGTAGAAAATCCTCCGCTGAGCACAGGCACAATCAGCAGCGATGGCACATATACTATTTTAAAGGGCGATACACTCTATAACATTTCGAAACGCTTTAAACTTACCGTTGAGGAACTGAAAAATTTAAACAACATGACCGATAACGCGATTAGGTTAGGACAAGTAATTAAGGTTAAATAATGTTAAGGCATATTTGACCAAATTTGTTATGCGTAACTTTGATATTGTGAAACCTCTTTTGTGCACTGTTTTCTTTTTAGTAGTTGCTACAGCTTGCTTGGCGCAGTTAAAACCTTTGCAGGGAATTGTTATAGATAAAGATACCAAACAACGTTTGGCCAAAGTATACATCTATAATATGCGCTCCGGCGATGGACTCTACAACAACACAAAAGGAGAGTTTAATACCTATGCAAAGCCTGGCGATACTCTGGTTGCGGCCTTAAGCGGTTACCGCGTCGACACGTTAATATTTAGAGAACAGGTTGCGGCCTATTTTCAATTAAAGTCGTTTGGCATTAGGCTAAAAGACGTTCAAATTCAGCAAAAGAAGTTAACACCGCAACAAAGATACGAAGAAACTATAAATGATAATCGCTACGCCATTTTAAGGGGCAGTAGTAAAGACATTTTGACCGTCGGTAGCCAAGGCGCAGGCTTGGGCATAGATGCCATTTACAATCTATTAAGTAGGCAAGGAAAAAATGCACGTTACTTACAGAAAGTTTTAGAAAGAGATTATAGAGAACAGGTTATCGATTATCGATTCTCACCGACTTTGGTAACGCAGGTATTGGGGATAAAAGGTGCAGAGCGTGATGATTTTATGTTGCAATATAGACCAACTTATCAGTTTGTGTTGGATGCGAATGGTTATGCTTTTAATTTATTTATTAAAAATGCTTATAAAAGTTACCGCATCAATCCAAACATATTAAGGCTGCCAACTTTGCCAACTTTAATCCCTAAAGAACCATGAAAGCGCCATTTCTAGTGGTGAAAGTACTCCCTGCCTTTGGTATGGCATTGTTTCCTTTTATTTTGCTCAAATCGGAAGCGCATAAGAATAATAAAGTTCTTATAAATCATGAAAACATTCATTTGCGTCAGCAACTGGAATTGTTTATCCTTCCTTTTTACGTGTTGTATTTGAGTAATTATCTAATTAATAGGTTAAAATATAAGGGTCATTATGAAGCTTACAAAAATATTATTTTTGAAAAAGAGGCTTTTCATAATGAAAGAGATCTGGCATATTTGAGCAAAAGAAAGTGGTTTGGGTGGATGCAAATGAAATGGGATTTTTAGCTGACTTAAATCTTTGACTGATAAAAATTAGGTATTCAACATATAGGGATGGCTTGAACGTTAACTTTGCCGGGTTTTATGCGCCTAAAACTGCGCTAACGACTGACGCATACTTTTGGGTCTTTTGCCCCAAAGATACAGCAAAAGGCGTGTTTAAGCGCCCATATTATCTAGCTCCTCTAAGAAAGGAAACTTTAACATTTTTGCCAATGGTAGCGTAGATTCGGATCAAAGTCAAACGTAAAACCAGCATATTTTTTTTCTATCGTTTTTTTGTTTTTCTTTGTAAACAATGAAGAATATCTTAGCCGTTTCTATTGTTTTACTAAGTCTTTGCTGCAAGCCATTATTTGCCCAAGAGATAGATACCATACCGATTAAAACAGATAGTCTGAATTTAAAGCTCAAGCGAAATCCGCTGCCAAGCAGACAATGGCCATTAACTTTTGAGCCTGTAACTATAAAACCAATCATTGTAAACGCAAAAGTTAATTATTGGAAAACAGTAACTTCTATTGGCGTAAATGTTAACCAGGCACAATTTAGCGATAATTGGAAGGGTGGCGGAGTTAATTCTGTGGCTGTTGGCGCACAAGTGAACTATAAGGCAGAATATAATAAAAGCGACTTCAGTTTTGTAACCGAGACCAATTTACAATATGGGAAAGTTAAAAATAAAGATCAGTTGCAGAAGAAAACCAATGATAGGATATTTTTTGACAATAAGGCTGCGTTGAAGATATCGAAAAACTGGTCTTTTTTTGGATCTATCACCTTCGAATCCCAATTCGACGATGGGTTTAGTTACGCAAGACAAGACGATCATGAGGTGGCCACTTTAATCTCTAGGTTTATGTCGCCCGGGTATTTAACCGAGTCGATAGGTTTTGAATATAAGCCAGTAAACTATTTTTCTGCTCGTATTGGCACAGGCACTGCAAGACAAACGTTTGTGCTAGATACCACTTTATACAGAACGAATCCTAAAAATTATGGGGTAGACGTGGGGCAGCAGGTGCGGAATGATCTGGCTTTTCAGGTTGTTGCAAATTTTGAGAAAGAGGTTTTTAAAAACACTGTTTTAAAATCAAGGTACTTAATGTTTATTCCCTATAAGGAATTAACACTCGCAAATATAGACCATAGGCTAGATGTAACTTTAACCGCAAAAGTGAATAGGTTTATGAATACTAGCCTTACCGGAGTATTGCTTTACGATAAATCCAACGACGCTAAGGTCCAAGCAAGTCAATCGCTCTCGTTAGGCATTGGTTTTGTTTTTCCGCGATAGCGTATTCCAAACTTTTCAGTCAAAAAAATTATGCGCAAAATTAATATCTTTGCGTAAGAATAAACTATGGTCATTTTAAAACAAGTGGCCTTTTAGCATAAAATAATATGTTTGATAATTTACAGGATAAGCTAGATAGAGCTTTCAAAGTACTTAAGGGACAAGGAAGTATTACCGAAATCAATGTGGCAGAGACCATGAAAGAGATTCGTAAAGCACTGCTAGATGCCGATGTAAACTATAAAACTGCTAAAACTTTTACCGATGATGTTAGGCAAAAAGCTTTAGGGCAAAACGTACTTTCTGCGGTATCTCCCGGGCAGTTGCTCACAAAAATAATGAGTGATGAACTCGCTGCTTTAATGGGCGGTCAGGTGGCTGAACTGAGCATAAAAGTAAATCCGACCATTATTTTAATTGCTGGTTTAAATGGTGCAGGTAAAACTACCTTTGCAGGCAAATTGGCCTTGTATTTAAAAAATAAAGGTAAAAAACCTTTACTGGTTGCGGGCGATATGTATCGTCCGGCTGCGGTAGATCAATTGGAGGTGCTCGGGACCTCGGTTGGCGTATCCGTTTTTGCCAATAGGGCTTCTACAGATCCTGTCGGCATTGCCCAAGAAGGAGTAGCTTATGGCAAACAAAACGGCTTTAACGTAATTATTATAGACACCGCGGGACGCTTAGCGATTGATGAATCGTTAATGAACGAAATCTCCGAGGTAAAAGCGAAAACCAGTCCCCAGGAAGTGCTCTTTGTGGTAGATTCTATGACTGGGCAAGATGCGGTGAATACATCCAAAATCTTTAACGATCGCTTGGATTTTACGGGCGTCGTACTTACTAAGTTAGATGGCGATACGCGAGGTGGCGCCGCGCTTTCTATCAAATCGGTCGTAAATAAACCAATTAAATTTATCGGTACAGGCGAAAAAATGGAGGCTTTGGATGTTTTCTATCCAGATAGAATGGCCTCTCGTATTTTGGGTATGGGAGATGTGGTTTCCTTAGTGGAACGTGCACAAATGCAGTTCGATGAAAAGGAATCTGCAATCCTTCAGAAAAAGATCAGAAAAAATAAATTTGATTTTAACGATTTCTACAACCAGATCCAGCAAATCAAAAAAATGGGTAACATGAAGGATCTGATGGGCATGATACCTGGAGTGGGAAAAATGATGAAAAATGTTGACATTCAGGATGATGCGTTCAAATCTATTGAGGTAATCATTCAGTCTATGACGCCGTTCGAAAAAGAAAATCCAGATAGCATTCAACAAAGTAGACGAGTACGTATTGCCAAAGGCTCCGGCACTAAATTGGAAGAAGTAAACAAGTTGATTAAGCAATTTGAAGACATGCGGAAAATGATGAAGCAGTTTTCAAATCCTGCAGCGGCCAAGGCCATGATGCAAGGAATGCCAAAAATGCCGATGGGAAGATAAAACTATAGAAATTAGCGCATACACAATGTCTTTTGTCCAGCAATTCTTGCGAAGGATTTTACCTCACCTCCTTCTCTGGGCAACCTGAAGATGCCATAATGAAAACGATGTCTTTTAGTGCATACGGCGCAATCGAATAGGTATTGAAAGGCTGGTAAAAGAGCTCAAAATTTTAAAAGATTTGAAAATGAAAGCCTCCAATTCGTCTGCTGGTTTTTGCCCCCGCTTTACGCTGTAGCCGTTCGTTTCTCTCGGGCTGCCGCTAAAATCGGGTTTAGGTACGCAATGCAGTGCTAGAAATATCGGTGTTGTGTAAAAAATCTTCTAGCGTATTTGCTTCGCTTGCACTATCGATCAAAACAATCTCTCTTTGTAATGCCTTAAGCGAAAATTAAGCATTTGGTGCACATAAAAGCTCACAGAACAACCCTAATGCTATGGTTCTAAATTAACATCTTATCATTTAGAATGAAGTGAAAAGTCGTACAATGAGGCGTAAATTTTTTGATAATCCTATAGTTGAAATTCCGCTACGTCAAATTGGCAGTTAAAACTTAGTCACTGAATGAACACCGAATGATCTCAGGGTTTTTAATACCTAGAAAGCAAAAAATTGCTAACTTAGCAATAGACCAACCAAAACCAAATTTTAATGCTCGTAAAAACATATGGGAGTGCTGTTTACGGTGTAGATGCATTAACCATAACCATAGAAGTTAGCATAAGTCCTGGTACTAAGTATTATATGGTTGGGCTGCCTGATAATGCGGTAAAAGAGAGTCTTCAACGCGTAGCAAGTGCGGTAAATGTATCTGGTTTGCGGATGCCAAAGCAAAAAATTGTTGTCAACCTGGCTCCTGCCGACATAAAAAAAGAGGGGTCAGCTTATGACCTACCAATTGCGGTTGGTATTTTGGCTGCATCCGCTCAAATACCTAGTGATAGACTGAACGAATTCTTTATAATGGGAGAGCTATCCTTAGATGGAACTATTCTGCCAATACGGGGCGCCTTGCCCATTGCAATTCAAGCTAGAAAGGAGGGCTTTAAAGGCATTATTTTACCTAGTCAAAATGTAAGGGAAGCAGCCATTGTTGATGGATTGTTAGCTTATGGAGTAGAAAATCTTTTAGAGGTAATTGGCTTCTTTAATGGCAATGCTGAATTGGAACCCGTTTCAATAAATACCAAAGAGGAGTTTTTAAAGAACATAGGCAATTACGAGCACGATTTTGCAGATGTTAAAGGACAGGAAAATATAAAACGGGCGCTGGAAATTGCAGCGGCTGGGGGTCATAACGTTATTTTAATTGGACCTCCAGGGGCGGGTAAAACAATGCTTGCCAAAAGATTGCCCACAATTTTGCCCCCTTTAAATTTGCAGGAAGCCTTAGAAACGACTAAAATCCACTCTGTAGCGGGCAAGCTTTCTGCCTCAGATGCGCTGATGACGGTTAGACCCTATCGAAGTCCACATCATACCATTAGCGATGTAGCACTTGTTGGTGGCGGAATAAATCCGCAACCTGGCGAGATCTCACTTGCGCATAATGGGGTATTATTTTTAGATGAATTGCCAGAGTTTAAACGAACAGTACTGGAAGTTATGCGGCAACCTTTAGAAGATAGAAAGGTGGCCATTGCAAGGGCAAGGTGCTCTGTAGAATATCCTGCTAGCTTTATGCTAATTGCCTCGATGAATCCATGCCCCTGCGGTTTTTACAATCATCCAGAGAAGGATTGTGTGTGCGCGCCGGGTGTCGTACAAAAATATTTAAGTAAAATATCCGGGCCGCTGCTAGACCGAATAGATTTACATGTAGAAGTTACACCAGTTAATTTTTCTGAGCTCGCATCAACCAGAGATGCAGAGAAAAGTGATCAGATCAGAATTCGTGTAATCAAAGCACGAGAAATTCAAGACAGGCGGTTTGCTAACGATGAAAATTTACATTGTAATGCTCAAATGAGCCCCAAAATGGTAAGGAAAGTATGTCAAATTAGCGACGCTGGAATTGCGCTATTGAAAACAGCCATGGAAAGACTTGGCTTAAGTGCTCGGGCTTACGATCGCATTTTAAAAGTGGCGCGTACCATCGCAGACCTCGCCGATAGCGAGACCGTAGAAATTGAGCATTTAGCAGAATCGATCAATTATAGAAGTTTGGATAGACGCGGATGGGCAGGATAAAATTTGGCTAAGCGTGAGGTTTTGCGGTATTGTTGAGTAAGCCTAGAGTGCTACCTAATTTTTGAAACACGAAATGAATAGTGAATTTGAAAATTTCGGTTTGAGGTGCCATTTGGATTTTTCATCCTTCCGACATCTCCGCGCCCAAATTTATTTTCTAAATCCTACAGACTGTAACAAATATCAGTAAGATTGCTCTAAATAAGGTAAAATGAAAAAGTTTAAGGACTTTCCGATAGAACTTGTTTTTTGGTTAACCGCTTTAATGTCTTTGGCCATTAGTGATTTGTCGGTACACAATTTTACACTTTGCCCATTGGCTAATTTAGGTTTAGAGGCTTGGTGCCCAGGCTGCGGTTTAGGAAGATCAATAAGCGCACTGCTACATGGGTCATTTAGACAATCGTTTCAACAACACTGGTTTGGATTGCCAGCCTTCCTAATAATTTTGTACCGCATTACCCAACTTTTGAAAAGGAAAAAACAGCAAATAAATTTAACACAAATAGTAGATTAGATTATGGATATATTTCAATCACCGTTGATGTCGTTACCAGGTATAACGCCGGATGAATACGCTTACCTTCAACAAGCCACAACTGGTTTAACCGATCAGCAATTGCGCAATTTTTTGATGGTTTATAGCAGCAAGAGAAAAAATCCATCAGACATGTTGATTTTTTGCTTGATTGGCTTAATCATTGTGCCGGGTTTGCAGCGATTTATTATAGGGCAAATCGGAATGGGTATTTTATACCTGCTCACTTGGGGACTATGTTTCATTGGATCAATTATCGACATCGTTAACCATAAATCGTTGGCTTTTGAGCACAACCAAAAGATGATTTTTGAAAGTTTGCAAATGGTTCGCATGGGTGGGTTTCAACAACCGACGCCATAACGAGATTCAACTAATTTTGTAGGTTTTTTAAACTAATCACATTTTTTGCACTTCTCAAATTTGATAAAATTCATTAGTTTTATCAAATGAGGTTATCAGAATTAATTGGACATTTAGAAGAGATTGCACCACTAAACTATCAGGAAGATTACGACAATGCCGGCCTCATCGTTGGCGATTACACAATGCAAGTTGATTCCGCTTTGGTTGCTTTAGATTGTACAGAAGCCATTGTTGATGAGGCTATTGCAAATGGTTGTGATCTGATCATCACTCACCATCCAATTGTATTTAAAGGGTTAAAAAAGCTTAATGGAAAAACTTATGTAGAACGTGTAGTGCTCAAGGCGATTAGAAGCAATATTGCACTTTATGCCATCCATACCAATTTAGATAGTGTGCGCAATGGGGTAAATGGCAAAATATGCGAGCGCTTAGGTTTAACAGGAACAAAAATTCTTCGGCCAAGAGGCAATATTTTAAAGAAGCTCGTTACATTTTGCCCAGTTAAACAAGCTGAACAGTTGCGGCAAGCATTATTTTATGCAGGTGCTGGAAATGTTGGCAACTACAGTGAAACAAGTTTCAATGTTTCTGGCATGGGAACGTTTAAGGGAAATGAGTTTTCCAATCCTGTCGTCGGCGAACGTGGTGTACAAGAGCAGACCGAAGAATTAAGGATAGAAATTATTTTTCCGGTACAACAAGAGAGAAAGATTCTATTGGCGCTGTTTGAAAACCATCCTTATGAGGAAGTAGCTTATGATATTTTTCAACTAGAAAATATGCATCAAGAAGTTGGCGCAGGAATGCTGGGTTGGCTTGAAGAGCCAATGGATGGTAGAGATTTCCTAGAAATGCTAAAGTATCAAATGCAGGCTAAAGTTGTTAGGCACACCAACATCCTGCCAAAAAAAATTAGAAAAGTAGCTGTGTGCGGTGGTGCGGGTAGTTTTTTATTAAAAGATGCCATAGCTGCCGGTGCAGATGCATTTGTTACTGCAGATTTTAAATACCACGAGTTTTTCGATGCAGATCAAAAATTAATCATTGCAGACATTGGGCACTTTGAAACTGAACATTTTACGTCGAATTTATTGGTGGAAATTATTAAGAAAAAATTTGCTAACTTTGCAATCCGTTTAACGGAGCAAAACACGAACCCCATAAATTACTTGTTTTAATGGAACAAACCGTAGAACAAAAGCTAAAGGCTTTATACGAATTACAGAACATCCACACAAAAATTGATAAAATACGCCAAGTGAGAGGTGAATTGCCGATGGAAGTTGCCGATTTAGAGGACGACGTTCTCGGATTGGAAACACGTATTCAAAAAATTAAGGGTGAGTTAGATGAATTAGATGACACGATCGTAATGCGTAAAAATGCCATTAAAGATTCGCAAGCAGCCATTAAGCGTTACGAAACACAGCTTAAAGAGGTAAAAAATAATCGCGAATACGATGCGTTGACCAAAGAAATTGAAATTCAAGGGTTAGACATTCAGGTTGCCGAGAAAAAGATAAAAGAATTTGGTTTCGATATTGCCTCGAAGAACGAAGGCTACGAAGCTGCCCAAGTGCAAGTAGAAAACCGGAAAAAAGACTTGGAGATTAAAAAAGGCGAACTTGAAGTAATTACATCTGAGACCGAGAAAGAAGAATCCGGATTGCAGAAAAAAGCAGAGAAGGCAGAAAAAGCAATTGAGGAACGCTTATTGGTCGCTTATAATCGTTTACGCAGAAATTCTGTAAACGGACTTGCTGTGGTAACTATAGATAGAGATGCTTGTTCTGGTTGCTTCAACCAAATTCCTCCACAAAGGCAATTAGATATCCGTCAACGCAAAAAAGTAATTGTATGCGAGCATTGCGGACGTATTTTGGTAGATGAAGCTTTAACGGTAGAAGTAGTAGAAGCTTAATTCATAAATCATAAGTAGAACGGTCTTGCTGAAAAGCGAGGCCGTTTTGCGTTGTGGGAAAAATTATTTCAGTTTTGTTTTTGTGAACACGTTCTGCAATTTAAAGGTTATAGGAAATCTTTAAAAATAATTGCGACTTTATTACCTATTAGCTCACAAGTTATAAAATCACCTGGGAAAGCCTCGCCATTTAAAAACTAATATTCATTTCAATCTGCCAACCAAAATAAAGTTGCGTTCTTTTGAGGTTTGCTGATTTAAAATTTATAAATGATCGCATTTATATGCATTCCAGCGCCCACAGAAGTAAAGATGGCCACATCGCCGGGTTTTACTTTATAGCCTTTAACTTTATTGTGTAGTACTAAGTCTATTAGCGTAGGGATTGTTGCTACAGAGCTATTTCCAAGCCAAGAAATTGTCATTGGCGTTAAGTTTTCTGGCACTTCATTCTTGTCGTATAGCTTAAAAAGGCGCTTCATAATTGCGGCATCCATTTTCCCATTTGCTTGATGTACAAACACAATGTTAACATCGTCGACCGTTAGATTTGCTTTATCTAATGCCTTCTTAATCACTTGAGGAACTTGCACCACAGCAAACTCATAAAGCTTACGCCCATTCATTTTTAGATAAGCATTGCCGCTGTCATCTGCCGGGTTTGCACTTTTATTCATCACCAACAAATGGCCATGGTTAACGGCGTGAGTTTCGGTTTTATGGGCAAGAATTCCTTTTTTTACCTCGCTTTCTTGTCCTTCATAAATCGCTGCTCCTGCGCCATCCGCGAAGATCATACTGTCCCTATCATGCGGGTCGACCATTCTACTTAAGGTTTCTGCACCAATTACAAGTACCCGCTTTGCGTCACCGCTCTTTATTAAATAATCTGCTTGGATTGAACCTTGCACCCAACCTGGACAACCAAAGATTAGGTCAAAAGCAACACAATCTGGATTTTGAATCTCCAATTGCTGCTTCACTTTTGCGGCAAGTGCCGGCAACATATCAATGCGGTTACTGTTTAAGTGTACGTCTCCGAAGTTGTGACAAAAAATAATATAATCTAGGGTTTCTTTATCTATAGCAGCATTTTCAATTGCGTTAGTTGCTGCAATGCATCCAATTTCATTGTTCAGTTGTTCATCACGTATATAACGACGCTCTTCAATTTCTGTGATTTCAGAAAATTTATCAACAATGTCTTTATTTTCCTTTGCTATTTTCTCGCCGTTTTCAAAAAAGCTATGTTGTAAAAAAGCTTTTCCAGATACGATGCGCTCTGGAATATAGCTACCTGTTCCTATCAGTACAGTGTTGATCATTTTATAAGAATTAAAACCGTAAACCAAAACGGTATTGGGTATAAAAATAGCGTTTATATTTTATAAACAGAAATAAATGGATTTTCTCATCTCGCATTTTAGATTACAATTATATTTAAATTGTAGTATATATATCTATCCTAGAAAATTCTTATGGATGCATATTTTAAAAATCATTTCTTTTTTACGCGCAAAAAATTACACAAGGATCAACGTATATTGGTTTCAATCTGAACTAAATAAAAATTATTGAGACTGGTTTCTATCGTTTAAAATAGGCAAGATATGTAAGTTATTCCCATTTTTTTACTGAATTGTTAGACAAAAAAGGTTAAAAAAGGCCTGCGATATTTCAGGAAGGACACATATTATTTTTTATTCTGCTTCCACTAATATATAAAACATTGGCATTTAAAGGCAATAACTTAACTTATGTTCTTTACGCTTTCTTCTTTAAGCCTGGGTTCATTAAGTTTCACCAGCCTTAATTTTCTTTGTCGATTTCTAAAAACCATATTTAGAACTTCCACTCCTACAGAGAAAGCCATTCCGAAGTAGATGTAGTTTTTTAAATGCATGTCATGGGCGGCAGTAGCATCCCAACCTTCTATTACGAGGCTAAGTCCAATCATAACCAAAAAAGACAGCGCCAACATTTTTAAGGTAGGATGTTTGTGTATAAAAACAGAGATTCTGGGACTAAAAGTAAACATGATAAACATGGCTATAACCACAGCAATTATCATAACCTCCAAATGCTTGGCGGTTCCTCCTGCCGTGATTATGCTATCAAAAGAGAATACGGCATCTATCAACATAATTTGCACAATTGCTTGTCCAAGGCCTAACGGCTTGTTTGCGTCTACATTGTTGGATGGATCTTCACCTTCCAATTTGTGGTGAATTTCCATAACAGACTTATAGATTAAAAACAGACCTCCCAGCAACATAACGATGCTCGCAAGGTCTAAGCCTTTCCCAAACCATGCTTCGGGAATGATGTATTTTCCTTTCTGAGAGAGTAGCCAACTAAGGCCGAACAACATGACGCAACGAGAAGCAATTCCAGTGAACATCCAAATTAGTCGGCCTTTTTTTTGAGAGTCTTTTTGAATTCTATTCAAAATCAGACTAACAAATATAACGTTGTCTATACCCAAAACTACTTCCAGTACTGTCAATACCAATAGGGAGGTCCATGCCTCTGGGCTTGATAATAACTCTAACATAAATGTATTATCTGATTGCTAAGATTAAATGAATTCCTTAATTTCCTTCCCATTCTTTATAAAACTGGTCTAGAAAATTAAGCATAAATCTGTGCCGCTCCTCTGCAAGAACTTTGCCAGATTTAGTTTTCATCCCGTCTTTAAGCAATAAAAGCTTTTCGTAGAAATGATTTATGGTTGGCGCATTCGTGTTTTTGTAGCTAGTTTTTGTATGGTTTAATTCTGGTTGTATTGCCGGATTGTAAAGAACCCTGTTTTTAAAGCCGCCATATGTAAAGGCCCGAGCTATCCCTATCGCGCCAATGGCGTCCAATCGATCAGCATCTTGCACTACCTCCATTTCTACAGAAGCGTATGGAGCTGTATCAAAGCTATTTTTAAAAGACATGTGCTGGATAATTTTGACCACTTGATCAATCGTTTCCGCAGAAACATCTATGGACATCAGAAAATTTTTGGCCATTTCTGGCCCAAGAGTTTCATCGCCACCATGAAATTTGGAATCAGCAATGTCATGTAGTAAAGCCGCAAATGCGATTATGCCTTCATCAGCTCCAACAGATTTGTTAATATTTAGAGCTGCTTTGTAAACTCTTTCTACATGAAACCAATCGTGCCCCGCTTCGGCATCTTTTAAAGTTTGTTTGACAAAGGCTATTGTTTCTGCAACTTTCTGTTCCATAAATCGGGTTTTTTCAAAAGTAGCAGAAAAACTTTTAAGTAAAAAACCTGATGCAATTTTTAAAACTGTTTATTAGGCACTGACCAAGTTGTTGGTGTCGGCAATGTGTTTGATCAGGTCGTGTTCATTTAAAGAAATTAAAAGCTTTGCTTCCAAACCTAGGATATTGGCTATTTTAAAAAGCCTGTCGACAGTTAGTTTGCTATAACCAAGTTCCAATTTACTATAGGCATTTTGCGATATTTTTAGTTTGGCGGCTAAATAATCTTGTGTATATCCTTTATATTCTCTAATTTTTCTGATGTTGCTCGCCACGTCTTTAACGTGACTGGTAAAAATACTTTCCATATCTCGGTGCTGTTAAGCTGTTTAGCAACATTTACGGAAATTTAATGCAAAAGGATTTTATTTGCGTAAAAATGAGGTTTTTATACGCGATTATAAGCAATTATTTATACGTATAAATCTAGTTGTCTTGGTTTAAATGCTTGGGTGCACGCTTTTCCGGGTCTCTTTTTGAACCGTCGTAAAGTTCGTATTCCAACATCCTACAATCTAACTTTCCATTGTAAAACTCAATTTTTCTCTGGGCTTTTAAACCTATTTTTTTTGCTAGATCTGGGTTTCCTGTAAGTATGTAGCCAAAATAGCCTTTGCAATCTTTCTTTAAAAAGTCTCCTATTCGGGCGTAGGTGAGTTCTAATTGAGAATGCGCACCCAGCCGCTCTCCATACTCAGGATTGAAAACAATCACGCCTTTTTCTTTTTCTGGAACTAAAGTTTTCTCAAAATCACAAACTTGAAATTCAATCAATGTATCCACACCTGCTGTTTTTGCATTGCGGATACTTACATCAACCGCGTCTTGAGAAATGTCTGATGCAATTATTTTTAAATGAGGTTTTTTTAACACCTGGTCTTTTAAAATTCTGCGTTCGGTAAAAAATTCCTGCTCATCATAACCCATAACATACATAAATGCATAATTCATGCGAAATAAACCTGGCGCTCTATTGGTGGCAATAAGGGCTGCCTCAATGGCTAGCGTTCCAGAACCACACATTGGGTTTATAAATGATGCTTCTTTGTCCCAAGAAGTGGCATATATAACGCCAGAAGCTAGCGCTTCTAACATGGGGGCTTTGCCTGGTATTTTTCTATAACCATGTTTAGCCAAAGTTTCTCCGGAGCTGTCTAAAAAGATTGTTGCTTCTGCATCTTTCCAATACAAATGTACCACTGCTTTATTGGCGTCTGAGCCGGAATCTGGGCGTATCCCCTTTTTCTCTTTTATCCGATCTACAATCGCATCCTTTACCTTTAAATTAGCAAAAAGAGGCGTGGTAATGTTTGGGTTGTCTACGTTTGAAGTGACAGAAAAGTAACCAGAAAAATCTATTAAATCTTCCCAAGCAATCTGGCTAACTTCATTGTATAAGTCATCTGGGGTTATTGCTTTAAAATCTTTAATTGCGTATAAAATCTGGCTAGCACACCGAAGATTTAGATTTAGCTTTATACACTCCGTCAGCGTAATGTTTAGCTCTACGCCAGTGGCGAAATAGCGCTCTATTGTATAACCGAGGGCGATTATTTCGTCTCTCAGGTATGGCGACAAACGGTTGTTGCAGGTAATGATAACCTTGCTTTTATTGTGGAAAACTTGCATAATATTTATGCGAAGTTATCAATAAATTTATAGAGATTTGAACTTTAGAAGACATTATTAGGATCTGTGTTATGGAAATAAAAGGAAAAGTACACGAGGTTGGAGAAATTCAACAAATAAGCGAAACATTTAAAAAGCGGGATTTAGTTGTAGAATATGCAGAGAATCCACAATATCCAGAATATCTAAAGTTTGAAGCGCTACAAGACAAAACAGGTCTTTTAGACAGCTATAAAGTTGGAGACGAAGTAGAAGTTTTCTTTAACCTTCGAGGCCGGGCTTGGACTGATAAAACAGGAAAAACAGCCTATTTTAACAGTATGGTTATTTGGCGCATTAATGCGCTTACTGCAGCTGCCTCAGCTCCAAATACGCCGCCAATGGTACAGGCTGTTGATGTAAGTACAGCGTCTGGAGAGGAAGACGATCTTCCCTTTTAAATAAAAAGTTTAAGAAAATAACAATTGATGCCAAGATAGAATCTTGGCATTTTTTTGTGCTTTTTATAGTAGAATCAGCAGGTTTTTAGGGCATAAAATGAGAGTTGTTTATTGCCTCAAAAAGAATATTTGTTAAAAGTGACAGACAATCTTGTTGTTAAATTTTGTTAAACCATAGATATAGGTGTTTTCTTTAACTATTTTTGGATGAAGGGGGAAAATTTCTAGCTTGCAAAGAAAGTTTTTCACACGGTTCTGAATGAAGAAAAAAAGTTTTTGGTTAATTACGGTGTTGATGACACTAGCTTTGCTGGGGGTTTTTGTAATGCAAATGTACTACATCAAGGAAGCCTATACCTTAAAATCGCAGCTTTTTGATCAACAGGTTAACCAAACGTTAAGCACGGTGGTTGGCAAATTGCAAAAACGCAACGCCTTTAATTACTACAATCGTAAACAAATTGCAAACAAACGCCAACAAATCATGGATTTGAAACAGCGCGATTTGGAGCTTTTAGAAGCAAAGAAAAATTTCGAAACCCTGTTAGACCGCAATAGATTAAGTCATCAGCGCAGTATCGAAGCAGAGCTTATTTATCAAGACAGCATCATTAGAGCCTTTTATCAAAAAACAAGTATTTTATCAGAAACTGATTATAGGGCTGCCGATGCCAGAAATGGTCAGAATCCAAACTCACCGGTTAGAGTAGATGTGTATGCAAATATCGACGAAGACTTTAACATTGTTAGCGGTAGAATCTCCACAAAATTTACACCGTCCGGTAGACGCACCTTAAATTTTAATGGAGGTAAATTACCAGATTCTATCCGCTATGCGGCATTAGACCCAAATACTAAACGGATAGTACTCATTTCGCTAGCAACCGTACAGCCAGATATGGCTTCGAAATTTAAACAAGAAGATTTTTTGGCGAAAAAGGACTATGAGCAAAAAGTTAGGTTTTTGAAGTCAGACTCTACTTTTACTTTTACCGCAAATTTAAGTCAGTTAGAAGATGTTGCCAGAGAAATGAGTCAACCTAACCTTCCATTAGAAAAACGGATAGATTTTGGCAAATTGAAGAATTTGTTAACCAAAGAATTCAGGAACAGCAACATCACACAGCGTTTTAGGTATGCGGTAACCCTTGCTAAAAAAGACTCGATTCTTTTTGTAAGTTCAGCAGATTCTTCTAGGGCACATTTTAGTCAGGCAAATACGTATTCGACGAGACTAGATAACAATGGTCTTTTGTCTGATCCAGGGATTTTGATGGTCACTTTCCCCAATAAAAATTCTGCCATTCTGTCTAATTTAACAGCTACTGTTGTTTCGTCTGTAGGCTTACTATTGGTTTTGGTGTTTATTTTTAGTTACACCCTTTATGCCATACTTAGGCAGAAAAAATTATCGGAAATGAAAACAGATTTTATCAATAACATGACGCATGAATTTAAGACGCCTGTATCTACCATCATGATTGCGAGTGAAGCATTAAAGGAACCAGATGTAAGTGATGATAAAATTCGGTTAAAACGTTTGGCTGATATTATTTATGATGAAAATGTGCGCTTGGGCAACCACATAGAACGGGTGCTAAGCATCGCTCGGTTAGAACATAAGCAGCACAGCATGAATAACAGCGCGGTTGACATGAACGATTTAATCGTAATTGTGATAGATACCATGGATTTGCAACTTCAAAAAAAGAATGCTAAAATAATCCTTGAGCTGGATGCTGAAAAATCTACGGTTTTTGGGGATGAGCTTCACTTATCGAATGTCATTTATAATTTGATTGATAATGCGAATAAGTACAGTTCTGACAATCCTAAGATCATTGTTTCTACGAAAAATACCGTGGATCAATTGATTATAAAAATTGCCGATAACGGCATAGGAATGAGTAAAGAACACAGCAAAAAAATATTCGATCAATTTTATAGAGTGCCTACCGGTAATTTGCATGATGTAAAGGGATTTGGTTTAGGACTAAATTACGTGCGAGACATTGTTAAGAGGTTAAATGGCAGGATAAAAGTCGAGAGCGAAAAGGGCAAAGGCACCACTTTCGAAATTTTGTTACCTTTATTGTAGATATAAATTGGATTACATGAAAAAAATACTTTTAGTAGAGGATGATCCAAATCTTGGTTTGTTGTTGCAAGATTATTTACAGCTTAAAGGAAAGTTTGAAGTGGTGCTTTGCGTTGATGGAGAAGAAGGTTTAAAGGCTTTTAACACACAACACCATTTTGACCTTTGTATACTAGACGTGATGATGCCTAAAAAAGATGGTTTTACCCTAGGCAAAGAAATTAGAAAACTCAATCAGCATGTTCCTATTATTTTTGCAACAGCTAAAACGATGTTGGAAGATAAATCTGCCGCTTACGACCTTGGTGGCGATGATTATATTACTAAACCATTCAGAATTGAAGAGCTTTTATTGCGAATTAATGCGTTGCTAAAACGTGTTTCCGGAAATCCAGATGATGTTCTAGCAAGCAAAGAAACGAAGTTCTCTATAGGTCAATACCATTTTGATTACACCACCCAAATCATCACATTTAATGGGAGCCAACAAAAACTTTCGACAAAAGAAGCAGAATTATTGCGTCTGCTTTGCCTTAAAAAGAATGAAGTGCTCACCAGAGAAGAAGCTTTGCTAAGCATTTGGCACGACGACAATTACTTTAACGGCCGAAGTATGGACGTGTTTTTGAGTAAGCTGAGAAAGTACCTGCGCGAAGACTCAACCGTGGAAATTTTAAATGTGCATGGAAAAGGGTATAAGTTGCTGGTAAACTAATTACACCTCAGCACTTTATACATATAAATGTGCAGGGATTTCAGTGATAATCCCGCGGCTTTTTGCCCAAATGAAAAGGGTATCAATGGCTTTTCTGCCGCCTTCGCCTAAATCAATGCTGTAATTATTTACGTACAGGTCTATGTGTTTGCGCATTACGCTTTCTTGCATAGTCTGCGCATGTTCTTTTATAAAGTCTAAACTGGCATCAGGATGTGCAAATGCATATTCCACAGATTTTCTCACCAACCTATTTACCTTTAATTGGACTGCCCTTTCTAATTTTCTATTTACTACAATGCCGCCCAACGGGATTGCACAGCCAGTAAGTTTTTCCCAATAATCTCCTAAATCGGTGATTTTATGTAGATTTTTATCCTGATAAGTAAACCTATTTTCATGTATAATTAAACCGAGATCAATTTTATCGTTAATCAAACCTTCTTCAATCTCAGAAAACAACATTTCCTTTTTATTGGTTAACTGCGGATAAGCAATTCCCAGCAAAAAGTTTGCAGTGGTGTATTTTCCCGGAATACCGACTTTAAGTTTTTCATAATCAACACCCTCATCTGTAAGATTAGCCGCATATTCTTTTTTACTAATCAGTAGCGGCCCCACTCCAAAGCCAAGTGCACTTCCTGCATCTAATAAGGCATATCTATCTGAAGCGAAGGCAAGCGTGTGGAAGCTGAGCTTCGATACGTCTAATTCACCCCGCAGTGCTTTTTGATTTAGGGTTTCAACATCGTCAAAAAAAACCTCAAACTCTAGGTCTTCAGTATCGATTTTGTGATGGATTAACGCATCAAATATAAAGGTATCGTTTGGGCACGGGGAAAAACCAAGAGTAAGTTTCATACATCAAAATTAAAGTTTCGTCAAATGGTACGCGTCATTGTTAAATCAAAACGCTAAAAACCTACAAATATGTTGCAGTCTCTAAAAACTCTATCGCCCAAGTGTTGAGGTTTTCGATGGCCAAATTCATATTCCAAGCGCGTTTGTCTCTGGGCTGCACGTAGTTAGAAATGCTTCGTACCTGAACGACATCGATTTTTTGCTGTGCTGCGGCGTAGAAAACAGCAGCGCCTTCCATACTTTCCGTTTGTGCCATCCATCGGTTTTTTCTATCCAGGATCGTGTTAGCGTTTCCGCTGATTGTATTCACAGTGATGCCCAAGGCTTCGGGTAAGCCAAGATTTAGGGTCGATTGGTTAGAAAACGTATTTTCGCCAAAACCCATCTGCTCGATGCTTAAAAAACCACCATTGTCTTCGGCGCCAAAATCAGCAAAACTATCTTTAGTTACATTAAATACTGTACCCAGAGGAACCGTTTTGTCAAAGCAGCCTGCAATGCCAAGATTAACAATTAAATTATATTTGTTGGCAATAGGTAAATTTCCGAGTGCGAATGCAGTAGCCACCATACCAACCCCGGTAATAAGTACATCGAAATGAATGGAGCTCGTAAAAGCCTCTTTTTTAAGATTAAAGTGGGTGTAAGTAGGATTTAATTCGGCCTTTGTTGCCGCCACGACCAACGCTTTCATTTGGTAAATGTAAGTTTTGTTTTATACTGATGAAAGATTAAAGATGTATTTTAGGTCGTTTTTTTGGTATTAAAAGGATTTGCCGTCTTTCGTTGCTTGCTGCTTAAACTGTATATTTGTTTTTTATTTAACAACATGATTTATATAACTCGTAAAGTAACTTTTAATGCCGCGCACAAACTTGCTAGACCGGATTGGGACGATGCTAAAAATTTAGAGGTTTTTGGTAAATGTTCAAATCCGAATTGGCATGGCCACAACTATACCCTATATGTAACAGTAAAAGGGGAAATAAATCCTGAAACAGGTTTTTTGGTAGATCTTAAATGGTTGAAGCAAATAACCAATGAGTTGGTGGTAGACAAGGTAGATCATAAAAACATAAATCTTGATGTGGATTTTATGAGCGGGAAATTAGCTTCTACTGAAAATTTAGCCATCGCGATTTGGGCGCAACTCGTTTCTGCCATTGCAGAGAGTGGAGCAGTGCTACATGCCGTAAAGATTTATGAAACCGAGAATAACTACGTAGAGTTTTTTGGATAACAACAAGCAAATTATACATGGAAATGGATAGTGAATCAATAGATGGGTATGTTAAAGTAGACCGATATAACGAAACAAGAGTTGCTAGCTTGGCTGCGGTTTATAAGGATGTTTTAACGCAATTGGGCGAAGATCCAAATCGAGAGGGATTGTTAAAAACGCCTGAGCGAGTGGCAAAGTCGCTGCAGTTTTTAACACATGGCTACGATTTGAACCCAGCTGAAATTTTACAATCGGCAATGTTTAAAGAAGATTATAGCCAAATGGTCGTTGTTAAAGACATAGAGGTTTATTCTTTGTGCGAGCACCACATGCTTCCCTTTTTTGGAAAAGCGCACATTGCCTATATACCTAATGGACATATTGTGGGGCTTAGCAAAATCCCCAGAATTGTAGATGCATTTGCCCGTAGATTACAGGTTCAGGAGCGGTTGACCAATGAAATTAGAGATTGTATAGAGGATACCTTAAAGCCTAAAGGGGTGGCTGTTGTGATTGAGTGCAAGCACTTGTGCATGGCGATGCGTGGCGCCCAAAAGCAAAATTCTGTTACCACAACTTCTGCATTTACTGGCGCATTCCTAAATAATGAGGGTACCAGAGCAGAATTTTTAAGATTGATTACTGCAAGTCTACATTAAGCATTTTTTTTTAAACGCCTCTTAAGATTTAAGTGGATTTTCAGCTCCTACACACCATCTCAAATATCATAAATTTAACCAATATTAAACTTCCCGTTTGGGGGCAAAAACATGATAGCATATATATTTCCGGGTCAAGGTGCGCAATTTTTGGGTATGGGCAAAGAACTTTATCAACAGAAATTAGGCAAAGCGCTTTTTGAGCAGGCCAATGAAATTCTTGGGTTTCGCATTAGTGATGTGATGTTCGATGGAACCGATGAAGCGCTTAGGCAAACAAATGTAACGCAACCTGCCATTTTTTTACATTCTGTGATTTTGGCGACTTTAATGGGCGAAAGATTTAAACCAGATATGGTGGCAGGGCATTCTTTAGGCGAGTTTTCTGCGCTCGTTGCTACAAAGGCATTAGGTTTTGAAGATGGATTAAAATTGGTAATGGCGAGGGCAAATGCCATGCAAAGCGCATGTGAAAACCAGCCATCTACTATGGCAGCAATATTGGGTTTAGCAGATGATGTGGTAGAACGGATTTGCCTAAATGTTGATGCCATCGTAGTTCCGGCAAATTACAACTGTCCGGGGCAACTCGTCATCTCTGGCAGTATTGAAGGCATAGATCTTGCTTGTACAAAATTAACGGAAGCTGGGGCAAAGAGAGCATTGAAACTAAATGTTGGTGGCGCTTTCCACTCTCCTTTAATGGAACCTGCAAAGGTAGAATTGCAAGCAGCCATAGAACAAACGGCTATTTTACAGCCCATATGTCCAATTTATCAAAATATAGATGCAAAACCTTATATTTTGCCAAGCGAAATTAAAATAAACTTAATTAGGCAGCTTACTGGCGCAGTAAGATGGACTCAGACCGTGAGCAATATGTTATCAGACGGAGCAACAGAATTTATTGAAGTTGGGCCAGGAAATGTTTTACAAGGTTTAGTTAAGAAAGTGGATAGGTCTTTGACAACGAGTAGCGCTATGGCCTAATCTATAATTACCACCCTTAAGCTAAGGGATAGAATAACAAGAAAACAAATATTGCTATTAGACAGAATGGGTATAGGTTTTGGAATTAGAATTAGGTTTTTGCTCCTAGTGCTTGGTTGCTCGCTTATAGCTACTTCAGTTTCTTTACGTCGATTCTCTACCAAGGCCGAGATTTTAGCGCACGATGCAAAGGAAGTTGAGCACAATCTTTCTCTAAAAGAAAAAACAGTTAAGGATTTTTTAGCAAATAAAGATCACGTTGCACAGCTAAAAACATATCCACAAAATGCCAAAGGAGCCTTAAACTTTATCGAAACCTATAGAAAAAACGGCATCAATCTTTTTACTTACCAACAAGGCAGACTCGTCTTCTGGAGTACTTTCAAAATCGCAAACCTCGATCCCAAAACCATCAAGCTTGGTACTTCAGTTGTTTTTTTATCAAACGGGTGGTATGAAGTAATTAGGCAAACCAGCGGAAATTTCGATTTTGTTTTTTTTATACCCATTCAGGCACAATATGGGATTAAGGAAAGCAGTTACTTCAGCGATGTGATCGATCCTTTATTGTCGGCTTCCCAAAAAATTACTTTAGCATCGTTTGGAGATAAAGATGTCTACGCAGTTAGGAGTTTAGAGAATAAATTTCTTTTTGCTTTAAAGTTAAAATCTAATTTTCCGGTAGATTATATGCCTGAGTTGCAAATATGGTTATTTGTAGCTGGGCTTTTATTTATAGCGGCTTTTTTTAATTCACTCGCTTCCTTTATAGCGAAAAAGGGATACATTGGTTTTGGAACACTCCTGTTAACGACTTTCTTTTTGGTGTTTAGGCTCACAGATTTATACTATGGATGGTTTAACCATAGATTTGCGATTGAAATTTTTGATCCAAAAATTTACTCTCAGAGTTTTTTAATGCCTTCATTAGGAGATTTGATAGCGAAATTTACTTCCATTACTTGGGTGCTCTTATTCATTTTTAACCACCGAAAATTCTATCAGTTTCCTCGATGGGCAACAAAATACAGCTCGATTGGGATTTTAATCCATATGCTGTTTTTAGCCATTTTAGGCGCAACAGCTTTGATTGTCGATAACATTTTATTCGGGCTTATTTATAACTCTAAAATTAATTTCGACATTATAAATATTTTGAAGTTAAGCGGATCTAGCTGGGTCAGTATTGTAATTGTTTGCTTGGTATGGTTTCAACTTTATCTAATTACAGCCAGTTTTGCTGTGGTAAGCAAGCAATTAAAAGTATCTAATAAACAGCGTATTTACATTCTTTCAATTGCTTTTTTGCTGGTGCTTGCTTACAAATTGGCTACTGGTTTTGACGTGTTTTTTATTGCGTTTTTTTTAGTATTATTTTTAGTAGCCAGAAGTGTTTATGTAGAAAATTCAAAGTTTCACATGGGCCATTTTGCGACCGTCTTTATTTGCCTCTCATTCATCACTTCTGTTAAATATTTAGACTACAAAAACATTGGTGAAGAATCCTTGCGGGAGCCGCTTGCACGAAAGGTTCAGTCTGCAGATGATCCGAACGCAATTTTAGCGCTTAATAATTTAGAAAATAAACTATTGGCCAGTAAATTGTTGCCAGAATTTTTTGAGACTTATAAAACCACCGATTACACCGAACTTAAAGCCAACATTAAAAGCTTTATGGCAGGCTATTTAAGTCGTTATGATTTTCAAGTGTACAGCTACAGTAAACAGGGAAATCCACTGGCGCTTGCCAATGCTAATCTTTTTTCTAAATACAGAAACTTGGTAAAATCTGGTTCTATAAAAGTTGATGGAGCAAAGTATTTTTATCAGGTAAATAACACTTTTGGATATCAAAACTATTTTGGGATAATTCCTGTGGTTGAGCGAGGAGCTTTGATTGGTACGATGATCATAGAATTGAGATCTAAACCTTATAATTATAACAATAGGTTACCAGATCTTCTCGGAGATCAAAAATTAGTCAACATTACAGATTTTAAAGGGTATTCCATCGCGCTGTATAACAATGGGCGGCTGCTAAACCAGAGCGGAAGTTTTACCTATCCATTAAATGGCAACGTCTTTGGTGGTAAGGTAAATGATTTTATGTATAAAGATGATGGCCAATCGGGGTATAATCATTTGGTGTTTAAATCGTCGCCAAGCAAAATGATTGTGATTAGTAAAGAGAATCCGAATTACATCGAGCGGATGGCGGTTCTTTCTTTCTTTTTCATCATTTTCATCATTTTCTCCTTGGTTCTTTTTGGTCTGGTATGGATTGTTAAAAATTTAGAAGATGACAAAGTTGGCTGGTTTACAGTAAACAGGTCGCTTATGATAAATGCCAATAAAATTTTATATAAAACGCGCATACAGTTGTCGGTGGTGCTTTCTGTGGTTGCCACGTTGATTATTGTTGGTTGGATAACATATTTCTACATGAATAAAGAATACCGCAATCAACAAAATGACATCATCAAGCAAAAAATTAATACGATACAACAAAATTTTGAAAAACAGGTGCTAAACACCGATCAAATTAGTAGTGACTCCTCTACTTTAGCTGGTTTCGAAAGCTTTGCAGACATTAACAACGCAGATCTAAACTTGTACGATTTAAACGGAAATTTGGTAACCACCACCTATCCAAAACTTTACGATTACAAAGTTTTGGGAAGGAAAATGGGGGCTGCTGCTTACATTTACCTTAAATATTTGCAGCGATCCGAGTACATTAATCCGCAAGAGAAAATAGGAACTTTAACCTACGCAGCAGCATATGTACCGATTAGAAATGCCCAAAGCAGAACGATTGCTTTTATTGGTTTGCCCAATTATTTAAATGAGGAAGAGTACAGCAGTAAAATCGCGCTGTTTTTAAGCAATCTGATAAATATCTATGCGTTGGTTTTTGTTGGTACTGGAGTACTTGCCATATTTTTGGCAAATCAGATAACCAATCCATTAACTTTTATTCAGCAAAACATTAAAAAAACCAAATTGGGACAGCTTAATGAGCCGATTATTTGGCGCAGACATGACGAACTTGGGTCTCTTATAAAAGAATATAACAATTTAATTGCCGAGTTAGAGGCGAGTGCAAAAAAGCTTGCGCGGTCAGAACGAGAAAGTGCCTGGCGAGAAATGGCAAAGCAGGTCGCTCATGAAATAAAAAACCCATTAACACCTTTAAGGTTGGGCGTACAATTGTTAGAAAAATCTTGGAAAGAACACGACGTAAATTTTGAGATAAAATTCAATAAGTTTAGCAAATCATTTATAGAACAGATAGATAGTTTATCAAGAATCGCTTCGGAATTCTCGCACTTTGCCAAAATGCCAGACGCGATTTTAACGAGGCTAAATGTGTTTCTGGTGTTAAAGAAATCTGTAGAGCTTTATAACAGTTCTGAGAATGTAGAGATTGTAGTTGTCAATAAATCTGTAAGTTCATTAGAGATTATGGCCGATAGCGACCAGTTGCTCCGAACTTTTAATAACCTATTTAAAAACGCCATTGAAGCTGCTATAACAGGCTCGTTCTGTCTTATTGAGGTTAGATTGCTAAATGATTTGAAAAACGTTTATATAGAGATAGAAGACAATGGTAATGGGATTCCAGATGGCGTAAAAGATCAGATTTTCGTACCCAATTTCACTACAAAAACATCGGGCACAGGGCTAGGTTTAGCCTTTGTAAAGCAGGCTGTAGAGAATTTAGGCGGAACTGTCGGCTTTACTTCAACTGAAAATGGAACCACATTTTATCTTTCTTTTCCGCTCGCATAATCTAAGCAGTAATTGGTGCTATTTCAAAGTAATCTGTGCCCTTCCTAATGTTTGTCCTCGAGTGTATAAAATGACCGTATAATCGCCTTTTATAAAGGGTTGAGAATTTTTCCAGTCTATCAAATAACTGCTGTTATCATTGTTGTAATCTATGTAAATAGAATGGCTGTACTGCATCTCTTGACCGTCTGCTTCAAACCGATTGTTGTCATCTGCCAACAAATTTCCTGCAGGATCGAAAACCCTTAAAAAGATGTTGTAACGTGTTTTTTCAGCTAAGTCGTTAGGAACGATGTTAAACCGAATGCTAAGTTTTTCTGCCGTAGACGACTTTGTAACCTCAACTTTTCTCCCATTAGATTTTGTTCTAAACGCTGCTAAATCTATACTTTTAATCTTAAGAAAGGCCGCCGATTTAACCTTTTGGCTTAGCGATTGATTCCTTTTTTCTAAAACAGATACCTGGCTTGTAATTGACAATACCCTATTTTTTAAACTATCTCTGCTGTTTCTAAGATAGACACTGTCTTTTTGCAATTTCGCAACTTGGTTGCTGTAGCTTTTAATAAAGATTTTTAATTTGGTAATTTGTAAATAGGCCTGATCAAGTTCAATTTTTGTAATCGCGTTTTTCCTTAGGGCTATTTTTAACTGGTCAATTTTATCTCTTGCAATTTTTTGTTCGCCAATTAAATCTTGATTAAGGGAAATATTCAACAAATTTACACGGTCTAGTTCTACCTCAATTTTTTCAACCTCTAACTTAAGTTCGTCTTTTTCTACACCGGTGCTGTTAACCTGTTCCGTTTGTTGCTTATTTTTAAAATATAGGTAACCGTTCGTTCCTAAAAGCGCTACAATTACAATAACTAAAAAATAAACCTTATTTTTATTTCCCCTGCTTACATCCCTAGCTTCCATATGGTGCCAAAATTTTTTGTTTTTAATAAAAGGTTATTCCAAATATTTATTTTGGGTTTTTAAAGGATAACTTTGAGCCGAAATTTAAACTTTTTATAAAAACTTATAAGATTTTCTGAAAAGAAATCGTTTAATTCCATAGCACAGTTTACTTAATTAGCCGAACACTGAATAGAAAAAGATCCAAAAAAATGCCTAAAACCGTCATTATCACCTTTTTAATAGCTTCTCTTCACATTTTAAATGCATCAGCGCAAGTAACCACAAATATAACACCAAAGAGAGAATTTAGGGGAGTTTGGGTGGCTACTGTTGCAAATATAGATTGGCCATCTAAACCTGGTTTGACCACAGACCAGCAAAAACAAGAATTGATCGGCATTTTGGATCGCCACAAGGCAGAAGGCATGAATGCAATTATTTTACAAATTAGGCCTGCGGCCGATGCTTTTTATGCCAAATCTAGAGAACCTTGGAGTTATTGGCTAATGGGAAAACAAGGGCTGGCACCATCTCCCGGTTATGATCCGCTAGAGTTTGCCATTAAAGAGGCGCATGCTAGAGGCATGGAACTTCATGCATGGTTTAATCCATATAGGGCAAGCATGAGTACAAATACCGTTTTCGCCAGCAACCATCCTACCCAAATTCATCCAGAATGGTTCTTTACCTACGGAGGGAAAAAGCAATTCGATCCCGGCATTCCAGAGGTAAGGGAATACATTGTGCAGGTGATTTTGGATGTGGTAAAACAATACAATGTAGATGGCGTGCATTTTGATGATTATTTTTATCCCTACCCAATTGCAGGGCAACGTATAAACGACTCGGCAACTTTTAGCAAGTATGCGGGCGATTTTAAAGACATAAACGATTGGCGCCGAAACAATGTAGACCTGCTGATCAAAGAATTGGACGACAGCATTCATTTTCATAGAAAATTTGTAAAATTTGGCATTAGCCCGTTTGGTATCTGGCGAAATAGTTACGAAGATCCAGAAGGTTCGGCAAGTTCTGGCTTATCTAACTATGCGGAGCTTTACGCCGACAGTAGAAAATGGATTAAAGAAGGTTGGGTAGATTACATAAATCCTCAAGTTTATTTTACATTTACTAGGAAAGTTGCACCTTTTGCAACGTTGGTAGATTGGTGGGCGAACAACAGTTATGGTCGGCATGTTTATATTGGCCTTGCTGCCTACTTGGTAAATAGCCGAGCGGAAGCCGCGTGGAGAAATCCAAAAGAAATCCCAAATCAAATTAGGTATTTGAGGAAAGAGAATCGCATAGAAGGAAATGTTTTTTTCTCATCAAAATCGCTAAGTACAGTGGCTAGGTTGGTGAGTGATTCTTTAAGAAACGATCTCTATAAATATCCCGCTTTGCCTCCACAAATGCCATGGCTGGACAGTATTCCGCCAAATAAGCCTAGAGAACTAGCCATTGAAGCAAGTAAGTTGGGCGTAAGCCTAAAATGGAAAATGCCAGAGCGTGCCAGCGATGGAGAAACGGCCTCGGGCTTTGTCGTTTACCGCTTTGACGAAGGGGAAGACATATCAATTTTAAATCCTAAAAACATGGTTAAAATAAGTTTTGAAGATTTTACGTTTTTCCTAGATACAAATGTTCAAGCAAAACACCGCTATAGTTATCTCGTTACTGCTTTAGATAGGTTAAAAAATGAAAGCGAACCCTCTGGGCCTGTGGGAATTGAAACGAATTAGTTTTGGATTCTTCTTTTTAAACTTTTATGACAATGTTCCTTTTGTACATAATCCACAGTAGGATATAGAAACCTAAAACATAGCTAATCGCCCAGGCCAATGAGGCGTTTATGGGAGAAAAATTGGCTTGATACACGAGTTCGTATAGGCGGGTTAAAATAGTTACCCGCACTCCATCTGGTCTAGCGATGGTAAAAAAGCCCAATAATCTGGGCATCAGTCCAGCAAGGAAAAACACAGTTATGGCATTAATGCCATAAATAACGAAAGGTGTAGTAAACCTTTTATAATGTTGCACATCGATTATCCAATAGCACAAAGCGAGTGCTACACATGCAATGCCGCCGGTATAGAGCACAAACGAACTTGTCCACAGGGCCTTATTAATTGGAAACTGTAAATCCCAGATTAATCCTAAAATAATGGTTAATAGCCCGATGGAGAACAGCCAAGCTACTTTTGTTGCGCCGTCTTTATCCTGTCTCCGCATCCAAAGACCTACTAAAATGCCGAAAAGACAAGAGCCTATTGCCGGTATGGTGCTCAAAACGCCCTCAGGATCCCAGGTGATAGATTGTGACCAAGTGTGTGCCTCCGTTAAAACGAGTCTATCTATCCAAGCGGCTAAACTGGTCTCTTTCTCCAAGTTGGGATAGCCGATGCCTGGAACTGGAACAAATGTCATAATTGCCCAGTAGAAAACCAAAAGTCCAATGAGGATGATAAGTATATTTTTTCGAGAGGTCTTGATAAATATGATACTGCTAATGATGAAGACAATACCAATGCGTTGTAAAACGCCCAAAATACGAACAGTTTCCAAGGCGTGTTTATAATCCGTTACCAATTTACCGAAGATAGCTAAGAAAAAACCGAGCAAATATAAAACGATTCCCCTTTTTAACGCTTTCAAGACCATCGCTTTATGTAATGAAGGATCTTCTTTTTTGCTTCCCATAGAAAAGGCAATGGACACCCCAACAATCCATAAAAAAAAAGGAAATACAAGGTCTGTAGGCGTACAGCCGTTCCATTCAGAGTGTTCCAATGGGGCATAAATGTGTCCCCAATCTCCTGGGTTGTTTACTAAAATCATGGCTGCTACCGTTAAACCCCTCAAAAAATCTAAAGAAAGTAACCGCTGTTTTTTCTCAACCATGATCGTTTATTTGCATAAATAAATGTAACACAATGTTTTCAGAAATGATAGATTTTTATAATTACAGATCAGATATTGAAGTCACAATTCGTAACATTTTAACATCTAATTAAAAAAAGCCTTTACTTTTCCTAAATTGCTTGCTTTAACTAAACAACCAATGAAGTATTTTTTTTCGGCAATTTTTTTAGTGATGGTTCAATATTGTTGTGCGCAATTGGCACCATTAACAGTCGAGAAAATTATGAGAGATCCAATATGGATGGGTGTTTCTCCATCAAACTACAGATGGAGCCGCGACAGCAAAACGCTGTTTTTCGATTGGAATCCAGAAAGCAAAGAGGAAAGTGTACTGTATAAAATTTCGACAAAGGGCGAAAAAGTTGTGAAAGCTGTGGACGCTGAGAAAGAAATTGCAAATGCACAACCTTACTCGCCAAACACCGCGGGCACTTTCGGATTACTAGAAAAGAAGGGAGATATTTATCTGAAGGATATAAAAAACGACAAGGTAATGCGGTTGACCAATACGGTCGAAAGTGAAAGCAACCCGGTTTTTTTGTTAAATGGCGATGTGGCTTTTGAAAAAGATAGAAATCTATTCAAAATAAATTTAAAAACAGCATCGATTACGCAGCTTAGTAATTTCATAGAAGGAGAAAAACCGGTTAAAAAGGGAAAAGAATTGTCGCAACAAGATAAATGGCTTAAAACAGAGCAGGCAGAAGTATTCGATATAATCAAAAAGAAAAATGTAGAGGAAGAAAGGGCGGAGAAAGATAGAGTAAGAAATGACTTGCCAAAGCCGCTCCGTGATATCTATACCAATAAAAAATATTTAAGCGCTATAACCATTAGTCCAGATGGAAAATACATTACTTACAAATTAACAAATCTTGTAAAAGACAATCACAACACTATTGTGCCCAACTATTTAACAGAGAGTGGATATACAGAAGACATTGGTGGCAGAACCAAAGTTGGGGAGCTGCCCCGAACTTCCGAAAGTTATATTTTCGATGTAAACAGAGATACGGTTTACGCCATGCAAACCACTTCCATCGAAGGCATTAAGGAGCTGCCCGATTATATGAAAGACTATCCGAAGGCGCTGGATTCTTTGCAGAAGAAAAATGCCGACAGACTGGTAAATGTTTCAAGCGTTATTTGGAATGACAATGGAACAATACCTGTAGTTGTTGCTACTTCAAACGACAATAAAGATAGATGGATTTTAAAATTGGATGCGCAGACAGGTAAATTTAGCACCATTGATAGGCAACGAGACGAAGCTTGGATTGGCGGTCCCGGAATAGATGGATACGACGCAGGGAATGTAGGTTGGATAGACAACAATAGGTTATATTTCCAAAGTGAAGCTACTGGCTACTCGCATTTATACGTGGTTAATATTGGTACAGGCGATAAAAAGCAATTGACTAAGGGCCAATGGGAACTGCAAACCTTGCAGTTATCAGCAGATAAAAAGGAGTTTTATTTTACTGCAAATAAAGAACATCCCGGCATCACCAACTTCTACAAAATAAGTAGCAATGGGGGCATCATTACGCAGCTAACAAAATTGCAAGGCTTAAACCGAATTACCTTGTCGCCCGATGAGAAATCTTTGGCGATAAGCCACTCCTACCTAAACGCACCTTGGGAATTATACCTTCAAGAAAATAATTCAAGCGCGAAGGCGATTAGGATTACGCAATCTACTTCGGCGGCTTTTAATTCTTATCCTTGGCGAAAACCGGACATGATCACGTTCAAGAACCGTTATGGCACAGAAGTTTATGCACGCGTGTATAAGTCGTCGATAACAGATAAAAATCATCCAGCGGTGGTTTTTGTACATGGCGCTGGCTATTTACAAAACGTACACTTTGGCTGGAGCGATTATTTTAGGGAATACATGTTTAATAACCTTTTGGCCGACAATGGCTATACCGTTATCGACATAGATTACACCGGCAGCGCAGGTTATGGAAGAGATTTCCGGACTGGTATTTATAGGCATATGGGTGGTAAAGACTTAACAGATCAAGTGGATGGCGTTAAGTATTTGGTAGAGAATTATGGTGTTAATCCAGCTCACGTTGGGTTGTACGGCGGGTCGTATGGTGGATTTATTACCCTAATGGCGCTGTTTAAGGAAAGTGGCACATTTACTAGTGGTGCAGCTTTACGCTCGGTTACCGATTGGTCGAACTACAACCATGGTTATACGTCCAATATTTTAAATGAACCTTACAACGATCCCATTGCTTATAAAAGGAGTTCGCCGATTTATTTTGCCGACCAGTTAAAAGGCAACTTGCTTATGGCCCATGGCATGGTAGATGTTAACGTTCACTTTCAAGACATCGTCCATTTAACCCAGCGATTTATCGAGCTTGGAAAAAATAATTGGGAGCTTGCTGTTTACCCGGTAGAAAGTCATGGTTTTCTGCAGCCAAGCAGTTGGACGGATGAATATAAGCGGATTTTTAAGCTTTTTGAAACAACGTTGAAAGTTAGGGATAGTCATTAAAGAAGATGTCTTTCTAACTCGTAAAGCTGCCTTTAGTCAATAGCACATAGGCACATAAGTAGTTTTATAATTCTTCCGTTTTTGGTACTACCGTCGACCACTTTTTTCCGCTCGCAGGGGTCGCGCTTTTTGAATCGCCCAACTAATAATTAATATTCTTGGTTTTAAATAAATCTAACAAGTGTTTAGATCATTTGGGCGTTCCCCTGAAGAGGGTCGCGCTTTACGTTGCAAATCTTTTGCTCGTTCCCCGCAAAAAGGATTTCCAAGCAATACACACATGCTAGGTCTTCCGCTAACGATGGGAATGACATCCTTTAATTGGCCCCTTAAAGCCAATTAAAGATACAATGGACAGCGTGTAAAAGCGCCCAAATAATTAATATTCTTGGTCTTAAATAAATCTAAACACTTTTTAGATCATTTGGGCGTTCCCCTGAAGAGGGTCGCGCTTTACGTTTCAATCTTTTTGCTCGTTCCTCACAAAAAGGATTTCCAAGCAATCGCTAACCAAAATAGGCATCGCGTACTAGCGCTAACGATGGGAATGGCAACCTTAAATTGGCCCCTAAAAGCCAATTAAAGATACAATGGACAGCGTGTAAAAGCGCCCAAAAAATCCTCAAGAATATGGATCTTAAATAAATCCAACGAGTATCCATTTACTGGCCATAAGAGCAAATTTCTAAAACGCTGTGCTAGACGTTATCTGTATAACAATTAAACTGCGGATTAGCACCTTTAAAAGGGCTTCCCAAAAGCCGACAAATTCAAATTTCTTGCTTTCGCATTTTTCGTTAATAGGTTAATCTCGCATCTATTTCTTATTTTGCAGCAATGCAATTTAAAGACATCGTAGGGCAACAAAAAATCAAGCAACATTTGCTGCAAACGGTAAAAGAAAACCGGTTGAGCCATGCACAGCTGTTTCTTTCGCCCCTGGGATCTGGTGCGTTTCCTCTGGCAATTGCCTATGCCCAATACATAAATTGTTTAGATAAAAAACCCCAAGACAGTTGCGGAGTATGCGGTAATTGCAGCAAATATCAAAAGCTTATTCACCCAGATTTACATTTTTCTTATCCTTTTTTTGCGAAGAAGAAAGAAGAAACGGCACAGCTGTATATAGATTCGTGGCGAAAAATGGTGTTGCACGACAGCTATTTCGATATGGAGATTTGGCGTTCAAAGAATGATGCAGCAAATAAACAACCTAACATCAACATTGCCGAATGCCACGACATTATAAAAAAACTTAGTTTTAAGGCGTTTGAGGCCGAAACGAAAGTGCTAATAATGTGGCTGCCCGAATATTTAGATAAACAAGGCAATGCCCTTCTAAAATTGATTGAAGAGCCGCCGGCAAATACGTTGTTTATTTTAGTTGCGCAAAATCAGGAGCAAATTTTAACCACCATTCTATCCCGTACACAAATAATAAAAATTCCTAAGCTAACAGCCGCCGAAATAACCAATTATTTAATTGAGGAAGGCGGATTATTGCCCCAACAAGCCGCAGATTATGCCTTTTTAGCAGATGGAAACATGGTTGAAGCGAAAGGGTTGGTGGCCGATGTGCAGAATGATCATTCAGGTAAATTTACCGAGTGGCTAAGGAATGCCTTTATGAATAAGGTGCCCACGATGATCGATTTTGCCGAAGAGGCCTCAAAATGGGGAAGGGAAAACCAAAAGAACTTCTTAAGATTTGGCATTAATTTTTTAAGAGAATGTTGCTTAATATTGGGCGGTGCAGACGAATTGGTTAGGCTGTCGCCATTAAGTTTAGAGACTGCAAAAAAGCTCAGTGAAAAGGTGCTTTCCCTACCAATGGCAGAAGGTGTTATTGCAGAACTGGAGAAAGCGCATTATCACATTGAAAGGAACGGCAATCCAAAAATTGTCTTTTTAGATGTATCTTTACAATTGGTGAAGATTATAAATTTTAAAATACTCCCCGAGGGGATTCAATATATATACAATTAATTATGGGATGTGGAAGTTGTTCTAGTGGTGGTGGTTGTACCCCCAATGGATGCAAAAGTAATGGAAATTGTGGCACAGGTTGCCAAACCATGGAAGTACACGACTGGTTATCCAATTTGGATATGCCGGCAAATTATAGACCTTTTTTGGTCACAGAGGTAAAATTTAAAGGCTCTAGAAAAGAGTTTTTTATAAACCAAGAAAACATCTATTTAGAAATAGGAGAGCTTGTTGCAGTAGAAGGATCTTCTGGGGGCTTTGATGTGGGCCATGTTTCGTTAACCGGCGAATTGGTGCGGGTGCAAATGCAGCGCAGAAAAACCACGATGGATGCGGTGACCAAAAAGATATACCGCAAAGCAACAGACGCCGACGTTGAAAAATGGAATGCCGCTAAAGAGCAAGAGTGGGAAGCCATGCATAGAGGTCGCAAACTGGCCTTAGATTTAGGTCTCTCTATGAAAATTAGCGACGTAGACTATCAGGCAGATAAAAGTAAAGCAACCTTTTATTACACCGCAGATGGGCGCGTAGATTTTAGAGAATTGATCAAAAGAATGGCCGAGCAGTTTAGGGTAAGAATCGAGATGCGCCAAATAGGGATGCGCCAAGAGGCCGGGCGTTTAGGAGGCATTGGTTCTTGCGGCAGAGAATTGTGCTGTTCTACTTGGCTAACAAACTTTAAAACAGTTTCTACAGCTGCAGCTCGATATCAGAACCTATCGCTTAACACTTTAAAGCTTGCAGGACAATGTGGCAAACTTAAATGTTGTTTAAATTACGAATTAGATACCTACCTAGACGCATTAAAAGACATCCCAGATCGGGTGGATAGTTTAGACACTGTGGTTGGATATGCCCGCCATCAAAAAACAGATATTTTTAAAAAAATTATGTGGTTTAGCTATCAAGGTGAGGACGATTGGATTCCACTAACGGCAGCGAAAGTAAAAGAGATTTTAGCGATTAACAAAGCCGGGAAAAAAGGTCCAAACTTAAAAGAGGAGGCTATTGTAATCGCAGCTCCTGAGGCATTAGAAAAATCTTACGATTATGAAAATGTAGTCGGTCAAGATAGCTTGACCCGTTTAGATGATCGTGCTAAAGGAAAGAATAACTCTAAAAACAAACGTACAAATCAGAAAGATAAACTACGGCCAACTAATAAGGTTGGTGATTTAGAAGATGTAATTTTAAAGCAGGATACACCAGCAGTACAAGGTAGAGAAAATGCCAAACGCGAAAATAAACCCGGCAATCAACAATCTAATATAGATCAAACTGAGCGGGAAACTACATCTCAAAGTGCAGAAGGACGACCAAAGCGACCAAAACCAAAAAATAAACGTTTGCCAGAACAACCTAAACCTATTGCTTCAGATCTTTCAACAATTCAAGCCAATGTAACGGGAGGAGCTGTTAATTTGATTTCTGGCGATGGTAAAGTGGCTTCCAAAAACAAGAATCGTAACAATCGGAAAAAGAATTTAAAACGCCGCAACGACAACAATGGGCCAGATCAAAATCCATCTGCAGAATAGGTTTTTAGGAATTGTGCTTCTGTTCGTTACTATGATGACCGCCAGCACAGGTTGCAAACGTAATGTGGTAGATTTTACAATGGAAACGCCAAAACGACAGTGGTTCTATAGAAATCATGTTTCTGCGCCGTTTGAAATTAAGAACCATAACAAAGCCTACAACATTTACCTTAAACTAAGGCACAGCGATGATTACCGTTATGCGAATATTTTTGTATTAGCGCATTTTATTGACGGGAAGCAAAAAATAACTAAGCGTTACGAATATAAATTGGCAGAGAAAGATGGCAAGTGGCTGGGTAGCGGCTCAGGAAACATTTTTAATTACACTTTGCCAATGCTTACAAACCATCGCTTCACCCACAATGGCAAGTACACGATCGATATAGAACAGAATATGCGAGACAATCCCTTAAAAGAAATCACCGACGTTGGTATTCTGGTAGAGGAAGCAGGACAGAACTAGCGAGAAAGACTTGGGGTTAGAGTCAAGAATGATGTTTAAGTTTAGGCTCACTTTTTTTATGAGTTTAGACCTTTAATCAAAAATGGACGTAAACCATAAAATAAAAGCTGGACCGAAAGATCAAGTTAATTCAGTTCATTTATTCAATTCCTTTATGGTGCGATTGAGGGGTCCCATTAAAAACTAAAAAGAGGTAATCTTGTATTTTCACGTCAAGCAGTACCGTTATGCTTGAATTACCGGCACGAGCCTAATGTCCTGAGCGCGCATGAAAGTTGTTAAAACCATATGTCTGACGTCAAAAAAATCAATGATGCTGATACAAAAGCATTTACGAACCTTTTTCAAGAAAAAATAGGAATATGATATCAACTCTATATCGAAGCGCGTATGGCAAAAACTTCAAATAAATTAAAGGACCTTGTAGTGGTCTCCTTAAGGTCTCCTTGTGGTCTCCTTGTGTTCTGCTTTGGTTAAAGGGGGTATGACCACAACAAGACCACAACGATACCACAACAAAACCTATTGTTTCGGTCCTTTTTCTTGCCTTTTGTAGCTTAAGGGGGAAGTTTTAGACGAGTCTTTAACGATGGTACCACCTGCCTCGTCAGTTAAGACTAAAGTACATCAATTGCAAAGGAAATCCTTCTTGCGAGGAACGAGCAGAAAGATTGGAACGTAAAGCGCGACCCTCTTTAGGGGAACGCCCAAATGATCTAAATAGGATTTTTAATCTAGCTAAGCTTAATAACATTGATGATTATTTGGGCGCTTTTACACGCTGTCCATTGTATCTTTAATTGGCTTTAAATTGCCAATTAAAGGATGTCATTCCCATCGTTAGCGCACCACTCATTTCGGCTATTTAGCGATTGCAGAGGAAATCCTCCTATGATTAATATTACCTTTTTTTAAAGAAAGATCAAAAGATTTCCTTTGGAACAGGGCCTTCTAACGGCCTCCGCTCCTCAGGT
>NZ_JBSSEL010000014.1:0-131734 GCF_054061655.1 Pedobacter sp. UYEF25
ATTAGAATTTGGGCGTCTTAACACGCTTTCCGCTAAATCTTTTCTTGGCCAAACGAGCCAAGAAAAGGATACCGCTCCAATCGTTGACGCGAGAAGTTACTTAGAAGACCTAAACATCAATCATGCTTCTCACACATTTTTTTCGCGATGGATCTTACAGTTTTCAGTACCGTCCCGCGTTCCTAAACGGGATTGAACCGGAAATCCTTTCGCCGAGGAACGAGGCAAAAGATTGCAGGGAAAAGCCCGAACGCCGTTCAAAATAACTGGAGCACTCCGTTTCCAAATAGAAGAAATTCTTCAAAGAGCATCAAAGAAATAAACCCTCCTCATTTTGGCTTATAAACAATACCAATAGTTTCTATTAGAATTTGGGCGTCTTAACACGCTTTCCGCTAAATCTTTTCTTGGCCAAACGAGCCAAGAAAAGGATACCGCTCCAATCGTTGACGCGAGAATTTACTTAGAAGACCTAAACATCAATCATGCTTCTCACCCGTTTTTGATGCGATGGATCTTACTGTTTTCAGTACCGTCCCGCGTTCCTAAACGGGATTGAACCGGAAATCCTTTCGCCGAGGAACGAGGCGAAAGATTGCAGGGAAAAGCCCGAACGCCGTTCAAAATAACTGGAGCACACCGTTTCCGGGCAATTAACTTATTAATGAAACCGTTATTCGAATTAAACAACACCAATCGTTTATATTAGAATTTGGGCGTCTTAACACGCTTTCCGCTAAATCTTTTCTTGGCCAAACGGGCCAAGGAAATCGTTGACGCGAGAATTTACTTAGAAGACCTAAACATCAATCATGCTTCTCACACATTTTTTTCGCGATGGCTCATACAGCTCAGCACCGTCCCGCGTTCCTAAACGGGATTGAACCGGAAATCCTTTCGCCGAGGAACGAGGCGAAAGATTGCAGGGAAAAGCCCGAACGCCGTTTAAAGTAACTGGAGCACATCGTTTCCAAATAGAAGAAATTCTTTAAAGAGCATCAAAGAAATAAACCGTCCTCATTTTGGCTTATAAACAATCCAGGTCGTTTCTATTAGAATTTGGGCGTCTTAACACGCTTTCCGCTAAATCTTTCTTGGCCAAACGAGCCAAGGAAAGGATACCGCTCCAACCGTTAACGCGAGAATTTACTTCGAGCATCTATTAGGATCTCTTGCAGGGCAAAGCCCGAACGCCGTTTAAAGTAACTGGAGCACATCGTTTCCCAAAAAAGAAAATCTGTCAGTTAACTTCTACGCAATAAGCGCTTATTTATTGATTTCCGTTAATCAAAACACATTTCGACAACATATTGCTATGAAATGGCGCATATATTTTGGATATTGGCGCCCTTTAGATGAAAATACTTTACGCAATTCAGGCAACAGGCAACGGACACATCAGCAGGGCGCGAGACATTATTCCGCTTTTGCAAAAACACGGCGAGGTGGATATTTTGTTGAGTGGCACGCAGGCAGATGTAGATTTAGGGTTTCCTATAAAGCATAGGTTACACGGTTTTAGCTTTGTTTATGGTACACACGGAGGCGTACACCACTATAAAACGTGGAAAAGCATGGACCTTTTTCAATTTAGAAAAGACATTAAAAGTTTGAAACTAGGGGATTATCAGCTAATTATAAATGATTTTGAGCCGGTAACCGCCTGGGCCTGCAAGCTCCAAGGATTGGAAAGCGTAGCCTTTGGCCATCAGGCATCGTTTAAATCTAAAAAAGTTCCCCGACCGAAAACAATTGATTGGGGAAAATTAATTTTAAGTCATTATGCGCCGACCACGCAACACATCGGTTTTCATTTTCTTAAATACGACAATTTTATTTTTACCCCCGTTATTCGCCAAGAGATAAGGGATTTAAAACCAGAAAACTTAGGGCATTATACGGTCTATCTGCCAGCAGTTGGCGACGAATTTTTAGTGGATTTGTTACAGCAGGTACCTGTTGCCTGGCAGGTTTTCTCTAAGCATAGCAAGCAAAGTTATCAGGCAGGAAATGTGACCGTACAGCCTGTAAACAACCTACTTTACAATAAAAGTTTAGCGGGTTGCACAGGTCTTTTAACTGGCGGTGGATTTGAAGGTCCTGCAGAAGCTCTTTTTCTACATAAAAAATTATTGGTTGCCCCAATGCGCTATCAATTTGAACAACAGTGTAATGCTTATGCACTTAAGCAGCTGGGACTGCCCATTATTTGGGGGAGCAATAAAAACTGGCTTCCAATGGTTAAAGATTGGGTGTGCAATCCACAAGATTTTAAGTTCCAGTTTCCGAATGAAACGGAGCAAATTATAAATGAAGTGGTCAGGAAATATGGGCGCAAGGATTGACAGGAAGTTTAAAGTGAGGCGAAGGCAAAATTAAAATTAAAGCAAAAAGGCCAAAGATGATTGCTGGCTATTGAAAGCATAACGATATTTTTACCATCGTTCTGCGCGCGCACTGCAAATCTCAGTCTCCCATCCGAAATCGTAAATAATTTCTTTACTTTGCCCATCTCTTTTAGGAATGATTAATCAGTTTAGAAAACTTACCCCCGTTAACATACTTTACTTGCTGTTATTTACGGCTTTTTTGCGCATTCCTATTCTTTATGAATTGCCTGATGAGCTGAGCAGCAACTTTTTAGGTCCTTTTGCGCATTTACTTATTAGGACAGATTTCGGCGACATCCTGTCGCCTTTCGCAAATGTGCTTCTCGCTGCCATTCTGACATTCGCACAGGCTTTAATTTTTAATACCGTTGTCAATAACCACAACTTGCTTGGCAAGCAGAGCTTTTTACCCGGCCTGCTCTACATCACTTCGGCGAGTCTCTTTATGCCATTCATGACGCTGAACCCTGTTTTGATGTGTAACTTTTTTCTCATTTGGGTTATCGCAAAGTTTTTGAGAGTGGGAAAAAGCAACAATGCATTGTTGATGATTTTCGACATTGGCCTTATCATCGGCGTTGGGAGTCTGATTTATTTCCCATTTATTGCCATGTTAGTGATGGTATTTTTAACGCTGCTGTTGTATAGACCGTTTAATTGGAGAGAATGGATGGTAGGGATATTGGGGTTTTTGACCGTCTTCTTCTTTTTAGCTGTGTTCTATTACTGGACTGATAATTTTGGCGTTTTCTATCAAATTTGGAAACCGCTTAGCAATAAATTTCCCACCATTTTTAAGATAGACTATAGCGACTATTTAGTGCTTGTTCCTATTTTGATCATCATTGTCTTGGCCCTACTTCAACTTAGACAAAGTTTTTTCAGAAGTTTTATCAGCACGCGCAAAGCCTACCAATTGTTATTTTTGATGTTTTTGGTGGCAGGCGCGAGTTTTTACCTTAATTCGGCCTTTAGAATTTGGCACTTCTTGCTTTGTGTACCACCAGGCGCAGTAATTCTTTCCTATTATTTCGCCAATGCAAAGAAATGGTGGTTTTACGAATCGCTATTTATAGTGCTGGTATTGTCGACGGAGTATTTTCTTTTTGTTTAACTTTTTTTAACAAAATAGACCGGCGATACTTGTTAAAGATTAATAGCTTTGTGCAATAATGTTACCTAAAGTATTGTTCTTATCTATTTTAAAACCGGAAGCGCTTAACAATTGGAGACGAATATTCTACAAGTTTTTAAAAATAGTTTGACGTTTTTTGGTTAATGAAGGTGTATGCGAAATTTATGTTTAGACATTGGCAATTCATTTACAAAGGCCGCGATATTTGATGGGTCGGTGCTTACGCATTTTAGCCGATTCGAAGCGTTTACCCTCCACGAACTTGAAACATTGCTGGAGGAATTTAATCCACATTATGCCATTATAAGTACAGTTGCCGATGCTGTTGAGCCTTTTGAGGAATTTCTAAAAGCACGCACGCATTACAAAAGGTTTTCTACGTTGACCAAAACCATTGTAGAAAACAACTATGAAACGCCCGCCACATTGGGCTTAGATAGATGGGCTGCCATGTTAGGGGCAAACGCCACTTTTAAAACGGAGGCGGTTTTGGTAATAGATGCAGGAACATGCATTACTTACGATTTGCTCACCGCCGACAGAAAGTATTATGGCGGGAGTATTAGTCCGGGAATTGCAATGCGGTTTAAGGCGATAAATACTTTTGCTGCAAGACTGCCCTTAATAACTTGGGATGCTGAAGCGGCAATTGATGAAGGAACAAATACCCGTACAGCCATTATAAATGGTGTTTTACAGGGCACAATTAATGAAATTAAGGGCTTTGTAGCCTCAAATACTGACAAACACAATGCTTTAAAGGTAATTATTACAGGTGGAGATGGTAATTTTTTGTTTAAGCAATTACAAAACAGCATCTTTGCGCCACAAATAATAATTGACCCTTTTTTAGTATTAAAGGGATTAAATGAAGCTATTTAGATTAAAATGTACAAAAAAATAAATTATATCGTTGCCATCATGGTGCTTGGTTTGGGTGCCGTTGCACAGGCACAGGTGACCACTTCCTCTCCTTACTCCAGCTACGGATTGGGAAATTACTCTGGTTCTTTTTTGCCGCAGTTAAGGGCCATGGGCGATATTTCTACTGCGATAAATAGATTGCCGGGATCTGGCTTTAATTACATCAACGTCGCAAATCCAGCTTCTTATGCCGGAATTAACTTTACTACACTAGATATGGGCATGAGTGGAACCTTTACTCAGTTTGATAAAAACACCACTAGCGCAAAAGATTTCAACGCTTCACTTAGTCATTTGGCTTTTGCAGCCCCGGTAACTCGCCGTTCGGGCTTAAGCCTTGGCCTTTTACCGTATACAAACTTGGGATATTCTTTCCAGAATACCGTTAAACAAGATACATTGTCTGTCAATCAACTTTACCGAGGCGAAGGTGGATTGTCGAAAGCTTTTTTAGGTTATGGCTACCGTTTTGGAGACCATTTGCGTATTGGTGGTAATTTAGAATATATTTTTGGAAATCTACAAACCTCTAGAGCTACCGAATACAATAGTGCTGGTGCCATTAACGCAAAACTGTTAAATAAAAATAGCATTGGTGGTGTCAATTTTTCTTATGGCGTCCAATACGACATTATAGCAGGTAAGAAAACGCTGATAACACTTGGTTATTCTGGAAGCTACAATGGAAAACTTAGTTCTACTCAATCCTTTTTTGCAACACAGTATACCTATAATGCAACCGGAGACGAGAACACTGCTGCAGATACGCTTAGCGCAGTTATAGGAAATAAATCTACCCTTAAATTACCTTTGATGCATAATTTTGGCATCTCGATGCAAGGCGAAAAGTGGTTGATCGGTGGCGATTTTAGGATGAGTAAATGGTCTGAGATGAACATTAATGGGGTAAATCAAAGTCTTCAAGACAGCTGGGGAGCTTCTTTGGGCGGTCAGTTTACACCAGACGCTGCTTCTTACAACAGTTATTTCAAACGGGTAGACTACAGACTTGGCTTTAAATATGATAAAACCTACATCAACATTGCCGGACAAGACGTAAATCAGTATGGCGCCTCCATCGGGTTTGGATTTCCGCTTCCGGCGGCCAATGCAGGAAAAACTTTCTACAAAATAAATTTCACCGCAGAAGCAGGTCAGCGGGGAACATTGGCCAACGACTTAATCAGAGAAAGGTATTTAAATCTACACCTTGGTTTTACGATTAACGATAAGTGGTTTCAACGCTACAAGGTTTATTAATGAAATGAAACAAATTGCTTTTTTGCTCAGCGCTTCTTTATTCATACCGCTTTTTTTAGCAGGATGTGTGGGCGATGATCTAAAAAACGTAAATGCCATTTCGTCTAAAAAAATAACTTTTTCTAGAGAGCGGACACTCGGTGTAGAGATTGTATACAGCGATTCTGCGCAGGTGAAGGCGAAAGGTGTGGCGCCTATTTTAGATAAAATCACTCCATCGTCTGGCGGTACCTACCAAGAAATGATTAAAGGAGTGAGTATAGATTTCTTCGACAAGGAAGGGAAAATAGACGGTACCCTAACTTCAGAATATGCCATTAAAAAGGATTCTGAGCAAAAAACAACTTTTAAAAAACACGTGGTGGTTAAAAATAGCAAAGGCGATACTTTCTCTTCTGAAGAATTGATATGGGATGAAGCTAAAAAGCTATTTTATTCAAATTTGCCGGTTACGGTAAATACGGTGGATGGAAACAGTGTGAGAGGCATGGACTTTGAGTCGCCCCAAGATTTTAGCACCTACAGAATAAGAACAGGGAGTGCAGAAATTAAGCCAAAAGAAAACCTTATTCCATAGTGCTTTCTAAGTAAAAAAACGAGAATGAGCACGGAATACCAGGCGACTTATTTTAGGTTTTAGGATAAAAAATAAGAGTTTTCTTTTTTAAGTCAATTTTGTATCTTGCGCCCTTTCAAAAAAAGATAATATAATAAAGTACAATATGGGAATAATGACATTTTTGCGCAATCGTGCCGGCTACATCTTGGTGTTTGCCATCGGTTTTGCAATTGTTGCGTTTTTGGTTGGTGATGCAATTAACGTGGGAAAGCCTTTTTGGGCTGCAAATCAAAAAGCTGTAGGCTCTATTGATGGGGTTACCGTAAACATAGATGATTTTGGTCCGAAGGTAGACCAAAGCTTAAATCAGTTTAAACAACAGTACGGCAACAACGTAAATCCTCAAATGACTGCCATGGCGGTAGATCAGGCTTGGAATCAAGAAATGGCCAGTGTGCTTTTAAATAAAGAATACGAAAGAACAGGCTTAACTGTTTCTGATGATGAGTTGTTAGACTTATTACAAGGTTCAAATCCAAGTCCGTTAATTAAGCAGTATTTTACAAATCCACAAACCGGGTTATTAGACCGTGCTTCTTTGATGAACTTCTTAAAGTCTAAAGATCCGGGCGCCATAAATCAAAGCAATTTGTTGCAACAGGAAGTTAAAAATCAGGCCTTGCAGAATAAATACAGCAACCTAATCCGTAACTCAATTTATGTAACTTCTTTGGAGGCGACAGACGAATACAACAACAGAAATAAGTTGGCGAACTTTAAATACACAGGTTTGGATTATGCCTCGATCCCAGATGCATCTGTAAAGCTCACAGAAGAAGACTACAATACCTATTACAGCGAAAATAAGGAACGATTCGACAATCCTCAGGAAACAAGAAGTTTTGAATATGTAAATTTCAATGTGTTGCCAACCAATGCAGATTCTGCATCTGTAAAAAAACAAGTGGATAAAATCTATTCAGAATTTCAAACTGCTCCGAACGACTCTTTGTTTGCAGCAATTAATTCTGACGTAAAAGTTCCATACACGTATACCGCAAAAGGAAAATTAGATCCTGCCGTAGATTCAGCTGTATTTGCGCTTCCTGCCGGAAGTTTTTACGGTCCAAAATTAACTGGCAATTCTTACAAAATGGCGAAAGTGATAGATACTCGCTTTTCGCCAGATTCTGTAAAAGCAAGTCATATTTTATTGGATCCTGCAAAATTAGGTGGAGAAGATCAAGCAATGAAACTTGCAGATTCTTTGAAAGCAGTGATTTCAAAAGGTGGCAATTTTGCTGAATTGGCAAAACAATACAGCATAGACGGATCGAAAGATAAAGGTGGCGAACTTGGTACATTTGCTCGTGGCGCGATGGTTCCAGAATTTGAAGAGGCTGCATTTAACGGAACACCCGGGGATTTAAAAGTGGTTAAATCACAATTCGGAATACATATCCTAAAAATCGAGAAACAAATTGGCTCGCAGAAGGTGGTTAAGATTGCCTACATTGAGAAAGCATTAGATCCAAGTAGCAGAACTAGAGACGCAGCTTATAAAGCAGCAAGCACGTTCCTAACCGATGTTAAAGGAAAAGATTTTGCGAAATATGCAAAGGAGAAAAACTTAAAAGTAGAAGTTGCAGATAAAGTAACGGCTGTACAAGGCTTTGCACCAAATTTGGACAATCCACGTAAAGTCATCCAAGCCGCATTTGCGGCAGATAAAGGGGATGTGTTGCCAGAAATCTACAACATGACCAATTCCTTTGTAATTGCGCATTTAACGGATGTTAAGCCTAAAGGCATTTTACCTTTAGAAGATGTGAAGAAAGAAATTGAACCAATGGTTATGGCCGCTGCGAAGGCAAAACTGTTGACCGATAAATTTAGCAAAGCTGGTACAGGAAGTTTGGACCAGATTGCCGGCAAAGTAGGGAGTAAGATTGAGCCAGTCCAAAATATTGTGTTTGCCAATCCGGTATTGCCTGGCGTTGCTCAAGAAGCTACTTTGGTAGGTAGTGTATTTGGCAGTCAACCTGGTAAATTATCGCAACCAGTTACTGGCGACAAGGGCGTATACGTGTTTAGTGTGGAAGGGTTTACGAATCCTGCGCCAATAGCGAATATGTTCCAGCAAAAGCAAACGATGTTACAAGCAGTAACTCAACGCAGCTTAGGCGCAGCATTTAAGGCCTTGCAAGACAACGCCAAGATTAAAGACAATCGTGTGAAATTCTATTAATTAGAAATATGTAATTTTGTAGCCGCAGCAAGTTTTGCTGCGGCTTTTTTTTGCTCAATATGGAAATTCAAGAAAATTTTGTTAATAAAGTCTTAAACAGTGGATTGATTACGCTAAACTTAGAAGAGTTTTATCACCAAGGTGAGCGTGTCGTTTATGACATCAAAGAAAACCTGTTTCAAGGGTTGATGCTGAGAGAAAAAGATTTTCGTGAATTTATCAAAGCCCATAACTGGGCTCAATATCAAGACAAGAATGTGGCTATTATTTGTTCTGCGGATGCAATAGTGCCCACTTGGGCCTACATGCTATTGGCCAACCGATTAAAAACTTACGCCAATGAGGCGGTTTTCTCTGACCTACAAGGATTGGAAACCGTGCTTTTTACCAAAGCATTGGCTAAGATACCACTCGAAAAATATGCCAACGAACGTGTGGTTGTTAAAGGCTGTGGAGCGATAGAAATCCCTGTTTCGGCTTATGTGGAGATTACAAATCTTTTGTCACCTATCGTAAAAAGCATTATGTTTGGTGAGCCATGTTCTACCGTACCCGTGTTTAAACGTAAAGATTAAATCCTGCGCAGCAGCTGATGGGCGTGAAATACTTTTAAATTCGATAAAACAGTTGAAGTTTTAATGAAATAAATAATTGGATTGTTTTTTGCGTTGTTTTACAGAAAACCTAAGAATTACCGAAGCGAATCACCATCCAAAAGCAAGTAAATGAAAAAAATCATTCTTCTTTTTACAAGTCTGTTTCTAATAGGCTATGCCCGAGCACAGCAAATGGAAGTGGTAAAAGAGCCTGTTTTTCAAAACGGCGAGGTGCTCAACTATAAGCTAAAGTATGGCTTTATTACGGCAGCGGAAGCAAGCATTAAAGTATCAAACTCGGATTTGAAATTTGATAACCGTCCTACTTTTCGGCTATCGGTTGATGCCCACACCTCTGGCACCTTTGATCTCTTTTATAAGGTTAGGGATCGATATGATTCTTACATCGACAAAGAAGCGCTCACCCCCTATTTTTACCAAGAAAATATTCGAGAAAGCAGTTATCGTCGGCAAGATAAAGCACGTTTTTACCAAGAAGGAAAGAAGGTGGTTTCTAATCGCGGCACATTTACTCCGCCCACAAATCAAACTTTCGATTTGGTATCTGCGTATTATTTTGCACGAAGTCTGGACATTTCCAAGTTAAAAATTGGCGATAAATTTAAAATTAATTACTTTTTACAAGATGACATCTCTGCTTTGGAAGTGGAATATATGGGTAAGGAAGTGGTAGATACAGAACTTGGAAAAATTCGCTGTTTAAAATTTAGTCCATCTATAAAACCTGGACGCATTTTTAAAAAAGACAGCAGACTGTATCTTTGGGTAACTGATGATGGCAACCGAGTACCAGTAAAAGCAGAGGTAGAGATTTTGGTTGGTGCGGTAACCATGGAATTGAAATCTGCCTCTGGCTTAAAATATCCGATAGCGAAATAAAATGATGATTGAAGTAGACCAAGTGCTCGTGCATGAAGACGTAATAACAGAAAGCTTTGTGTGCAATTTAAGTAAGTGTAAAGGCATTTGTTGTGTAGAAGGCGATGCTGGAGCACCTTTAGACCAGTCTGAAACCAGCATTTTAAAAGAAATTTATCCCAAAATAAAGCATCTTTTAAATGAAAAAGGGATTAAGGCGATAGAGGAACAGGGCACTTCTGTAGTAGATCTTGATGGCGACTTGACAACGCCCTGTGTGGATGGAAATAAGGAATGTGCCTACGTTTTGTTTGAGGGAGGCATTACCAAATGCGCCATAGAAAAGGCTTACGAGCTCGGCATTGTAGATTGGCAGAAACCACTTTCCTGCCACCTTTATCCGATTCGCATTACAAAATATCCAGAATTTGAAGTGCTAAACTACGATAGATGGCACATTTGCCATGATGCATGCACACTTGGTAGCGCATTGAAAGTACCCGTATACAGCTTTTTAAAAACCCCGTTGATTAGAAAATATGGGGAAGCGTGGTATAAAGAGCTTGAAGAATCTGTCGAAGCAATGCGCTAAGCAGGCATAAAAAAAGCCCCGGTTTCCCGAAGCTAAGTTCCTTAAAATTTTTTTTTTATATGACCCAGTTCCATCCATAGGTATCTGGTGCTAGGCCATATCTGATGTCGTTCAGCGTTTTAGCAATGCCGTTTGAAATTGGTCGAGAGGCAGGATTAGGCAACGTGTACAACTTACCTTGATAACCTATTTCGCCCAATTGAGTCACCGTTGCGGCAGTTCCTGCAGCAAAAGCCTCTGTTAATGTGCCATTCTCTATCCCTGCTATCACTTCCTTTACAGAAACCCTACGTTCTTCCACCACTATGCCTTCTGCTTTAGCGAGCGTAAGTATCGTGTCTCTCGTTACCCCATCTAACACCGTGCTACGGATTGATGGCGTAATCAATTTTCCATCTATTACAAATAACAAATTTGCTGTTCCAGCTTCCTCTATGTACTCGTGCGTGTTGGCATCAGTCCAAATAAGCTGGTCAAAACCTTGCTTTTTTGCTTCTTCAAACGGATAAAGAGAACGGCCATAATTGCCGGCAGTTTTTGCAAATCCTACTCCACCTTCATCTGCACGGGTATATTCTGTTTCTATTTTTACTTTTAATGCTTTATTGTAATATGGTCCGGTAGGTGTGGTGAGCAAAGCAAATTTATAGTTTTCTGATGCGCGAACGCCTAAATATGGATCGGTAGCGAACATTACAGGGCGGATGTATAGTGAATAGCCCTCTTGAGCCGGCACCCATCGCTCATCTAGTTTAACCAATGCAGCCAAACCCTCCATAAAAATATTTTCTGGCAAGGTTGCCATAGACATTCGTGAGGCAGATTTGTTAAAACGCTCGAAATTTTTCTGGGCTCTAAAAATGCTGATTTTTCCGTCAGGCAAACGATAGGCTTTTAAACCTTCAAAAATGGCCTGACCATAATGCAAAGCAGAAATTGCCGGACTCATTGCAATTGGACCGTAAGGCACAATCTGAAGATTTGTCCATTGTCCATCTTCAAAATCCGCCGTAAACATATGGTCGGAAAAAACCTTTCCGAAAGGCAGCTCACTAAAATCGGTGGTTGTTAAACGACTTTTATTTGCCTTGGTGATGCTTATGTCTAACGTATCTGTCATATTCTTTATTTTTTAGGTGCTAACAGCTGACATGGATTGGATTTAAATCCACAAAATCAACTTTAATTCGCAGGCAGCAAAATTAACAAAAATTGTGTCTTCTGAATTTAATCTTTATTTTTTCTCTAAATGATGGCGTCCATTACCCAAGCTTTCCCCCAATCTGCCAATTGTGATTCGGTAAATAAAAAAGGATAAAAAATTCTCTTTTGAAATCTGGGAGGCAGATATTTTTGCCAATTGGTGCCACCTGTTGCTACGAGTTCTGATGGCTTTTTATCCAAATATCTAACCGCAGACTTATAGTGCACCAAAGGCCAGTTTACATTTGCGAGCATGTCGAACCTGCGCATTTGATTTGCTAGTTCGTTAAGGTCATTGCCCTGCCCATCTAATTTATGGTATAAAGCTGCAAAATTATTTTGGACATGATCTTTTGCAAATTCTAAAAATGTTGATCCGTATTTTTTAATAAATTGTTTTAGGGTAAGCGTCTGCTTGCCAGTGGCAAGTTCTGTCGCACCAAATTTCCAATAAATGTGTTCAAATTGTTCCACTATGCTGGCGGTCTGCAAACTTTCGCGTTTTTCTTTTTGTACCAAGCGGCCAAAATCAGTGGCGGCAATTTCTATCAATCTATATTGTGCCGATTGAAAACCGCTGGCAGGAAGGAGCGACATTCTGAATTTTAAAAACTGTGCTTTCTCCATTCCGTCTACCATCACCTCGAAGGAAGTTGTTAAGGCGGTGAAATAGGCATTTATCCGCTTTAAGCGCGAGCAGAAAAAATCAGCGCCCAATTGCGGATGGTTACAGATCTGATTGCACTCATGCAAAGTGAGCTTAAAATACAGCTCGGTTATTTGGTGGTACATGATAAAAATCTCCTCATCTGGCAATGAGGTTTTAGGCGTCTGTAAGCTTAAAAGCGTATCTAAATGAATGTAGTCCCAGTAGGTTAAAAAATCTGCATTCAGCAACCCATCCAAATAAGCCGGCATGTCTTGACCAAGAGCGGCATATTTCTGCTGCAGCAATTCTATCTTTTCATTAATTTCGTCAGAAAACTTCATCAAATAGGTAATTTAATAGGTTGATCGCGTTTTTTTAATGGGCTATGTATCCTACCACATTGGCTTCCAGTCATTCTATGCGATGGCTTTCGAATCATAATTCAATCTGCCTGATCATATTTTTAACATTAAGTTCGATGATGTCTGTCATACAACTACAATTTAGATAGCTTAGGTCTTTAAAAAAAGCTGCCATTCCCTCCTTTAGCTGAAGTACATTTTCTGGTGGGGAAAGCTGCTCATGCTTAGATACGTCTCTCAAATCCTTAATTCTATGCCTTTCGCTTCTTACCCGATGTACGATGGAAGACCGCTCCTCTTGCTGGTACTGAAGCACCGTTTTATCGGTCAGTTTTTCCATGCTCATTTTTACATATGGATAATTTTCTTTGAAGAACTGCGGCTGATAAATTTTAATATTGCCCTCGTAAAATTCTTGGTCGAAATCTATTGCACGTATTCTAAATTGAATGTCGTCAAAATCGGGCGTTATTTGAACCACAAAATTATACGCCCTCATGTCTCCCAACAGCATAATCAGACAACGTTCATTAAATTTAACAAACTCTTTAGCGATGCGTGTAGGATTGTACCCAGGGGTAAATAGCTGTCCTTTGGTAAACACATCGCCCGGAATGCCTGCAATATGCTCCTCTACCAACGTATCTCCATCCACCACATAATTTACATGATTGGGAGAAAGGATTTCCTCCATTTCTAGGCCGTAAATTCTAGAGGCGTCTGCCTTCTTCACATAAAAATAATCATATACATCGTTTAACCGATTTACGATTCTAATGCGGAATGGATGCGTATTGCCGAACGTACAATATTCTATTTTATCTATGTATTTATGCTCGACAATGCGCAGGTTTCCGGAAGCCTTTAATTTTGCATAGAGTACTTTTAGGCCGTCATGTACGCGAGTTAATTGGCTCTGCGGATAAATTGGAGACTCCCAAAGAGAATCTTTACCAAACTTATCCATAATTGGAAAGGCTTCATCAAACGCAAGTAAGTCATTGTATTTGATCGGCATTTTTGCATCTCTTTGGTAGCTTTTCAAATACTTTTGCAAGGCTATTGAGATTGGATAAATGGGTTTCTTCTTAGATATTTTTACTTCCTGATCCATAACTAGGTTAATGTAAGAAAAAATTATAGCAAACAACGGTGCGGGAGTCTATTGGGCGAAAAATTTTTTGATCGAGCGAAAATCTAAGCTCACAAGCGCTTAAGAACCAAATTAAGTGCAATAGAAATAAACCGATGATGCTGTTAGTCATCCGATTAACATCTTTAATCTTTGCCCGAAAACCGTAGCTTGAAACCTATCGTACATTAAGGCAAATATTCAAAACTTAAAAAATAAAAAAATGAAAAAATTAGTTCTATCAGGAATTGCCATCTTAACGTTGGCGTTCACAAGTCAAGTTTTCGCTCAAAAAAATCCAATGGTTGGTGGAGCATCTATGTACGCTACAAAAGACATCGTAGACAACGCAGTAAACTCTAAAGACCATACAACTTTAGTTGCAGCGGTTAAAGCAGCAGGTTTAGTTGAAACATTAAAAAGCGCAGGACCATTCACTGTATTTGCACCAACTAATGAGGCATTCGACAAACTTCCAGCAGGAACTGTTGAAACATTGGTTAAACCAGAAAACAAAGCTACGCTAACAAAAATCTTAACTTACCACGTTGTTGCAGGTAAAATGGATAGCAAAGCAATTGCAAAAGCAATTAAAAAAGGCAACGGAAAAGCAGAATTGACAACTGTAGAAGGTGGTAAACTTACTGCTTCTATGCAAGGTGGAAAATTGATGTTGACAGATGAAAAAGGCGGAATGAGCACAGTAACGATTGCAGACGTTTATCAGAAAAACGGTGTAATTCACGTTGTTGATACCGTTTTAATGCCGAATTAAGATATTTGGATTGAGTTTGGTTTATGACCGTTTCTACTTTGGGGGTAGGAACGGTTTTTTTGTTAGTGAAATGTCTATTCTTAACCTATGGCTTTCAAAACGATCCTAGGCAGATTATACAAAATAACACCACCTCTTCCTTTAAAAGAGGTGAACAAGACAATCTTATCCGAATGAAATTTACAACTCAATTATTAAGCAGTATTTTTATAATGGAATAAAATTTACACTTTTGCTGATTGAGTTTCAAAAACTAGATGTCAATATTATGAGCTTCATTTTAAAACCTGTAGATACCGTAGAACAGATTAGTCCAGAAGATTTTAAGAAAAATTATCTGGATAAAAGACGTCCATTGGTTATAAAAGGGTTAACAAAAGATTGGCCTGCTAGAGAAAAATGGACGACCGACTATCTTAAAGAGATTGCCGGAGATTTAGAAGTGCCGCTGTACGACAATTCTAAGGCAGATCCATCAAAACCTATAAATGCGGCGACCGCTCACATGAAGTTTGGGGAGTATTTAGATTTGATCAAACGCGAACCAACTGAATTAAGGATATTCTTTTTTAACCTTTTTAAAAAGGTTCCAAGTCTTATCAACGATATTAAAATTCCAAAAGATTTGATGGGCGGTTTCATAGAGAGTATGCCTGCAATGTTTTTTGGAGGTTCTAACTCTTTTACTTTCTTACATTACGACATTGATTTGCCGCACATTTTTCACACTCATTTTGGTGGCAGAAAACACATCATCTTATTTGACAATGAGTGGAAAGAACGTCTTTACTGTTTGCCGAATGCAACTTATGCGTTAGAAGATTACGAAGTTGACAATCCCGATTTTAAAAAATTCCCTGCTTTAAACGGCGTTAAAGGTTATGAGACGTTTTTAGAACATGGCGATACCTTATTTATGCCTACCGGAATGTGGCATTGGATGAAGTATTTAGACGGGTCTTTTTCGCTAAGTTTGCGGGCTTGGGATGCCTCGATTGGCCGCAAAATTGCAAGCGTTTGGAGTCTCTTCACCCACGGCGCAGTAGATAGCGCGATTAAAATGATGTTTAAGGAAAAATATGCTGGTTATCGCGAGAAACTGGCCGTCGTTCGTGCTGAAAAAGCATTGGCTAAAAATAGGCCTTGATCGGCTTTCGTTCTAAAAATAAGGCAGACAGCTGTTTTAAATTTGCATTTGAATTAATTTCCGTTGCCTAACCTATCAATTAACACTCAGGCAAGCTCAAGGGTATGTTGATGGCCAATCCGCCGTCGGAAGTTTCCTTGTATTTTACGTTCATGTCTTGAGCGGTTTGCCACATGGTTTTTACCACGGCATCTAAACTTACCTTAGCCTTATCAGGGTTGCTTTGCAACGCAAGCTGACTGGCTGTAATGGCTTTTATAGCACCCATGGTATTTCGCTCAATACATGGCACTTGTACCAAACCGCCTATCGGATCGCATGTTAAGCCTAAATGATGTTCCATTGCGATTTCTGCAGCCATCAACACTTGTCGCTGGGAACCGCCCAAACATTCGGTAAGCGCTGCTGCTGCCATGGCAGATGACACCCCGATTTCGGCCTGGCACCCTCCCATGGCGGCAGATATGGTTGAGCCTTTTTTAAAAATACTCCCAATCTCTGAAGCGCATGCAATAAACTGGACAATCTTATCTTCCGTATACCCATCGCAAAAAGCCATAAAATATTGAAGTACCGCCGGAATTACGCCTGCAGCCCCATTGGTTGGCGCGGTTACTACACGGCCAAAAGACGCGTTTTCTTCATTTACCGCAAGGGCAAAACAACTTACCCAATCTAAAATATAATTAAATCCATTGCCTCCCATTTTAATGGCATTGAGCCAACTGTCATAATCATGATAGTCGTTGCTGCCGATCAGTTTTTTATTCAGTTTAGCTGCGCGTCTGCCAACCTCAAGGCCACCGGGTAAAAAGCCTCCAGTGTGGCAACCTCTATAAGTACAATCTCGCATCACTGCGAAATGCTGTAAAATACCTTTTCTCGTTTCTGCTTCCTTTCGCCAAGCGAGTTCATTTTCCAACACAATTTCACTCACTTTTAATCCGGTAGATAAACACCAATGAAGCAATTCCTTTGCATTTTCAATCGGAAACGGCAAATCTACCATATTACTGTCGTCTGTAAGCTCACCTTCCTTAACCACAAAACCTCCGCCGATTGAAAAATAGGTAGCGGAGAAAGCTGTACCATTTTTTAAAAGGGCTTGAAACGTTAAACCGTTGGGGTGAAAAGGAAGGGTTTCATTGAAAAGGTATAATAAATCCGAGTCATAATCAAACGGAATTATTACATGGTTTGCAAGCGTAAGCTGCTTGTTTGTTTTGATGGCATAAAAGGTTGGCATTACCAATTCCACATCGAACGTTACAGGATCTGCACCGGAAAGGCCTAAAAAAATAGCGATGTCTGTTCCGTGACCTCTACCTGTTTTTGCCAAAGATCCATACAGCAAAATTTTTATCCCCTCTATTTCTACCAATAGATTTTTTAATTGTAGCGAGGCAATAAATTGCTGTGCTGCACGCCAAGGGCCAAGCGTATGAGAGCTTGATGGACCAATGCCTATTTTAAAAATATCGAAAACAGAGATTTGCTCTTTCATTTAGCTAATTAATAAATTTCTGACTAAGAAATTCAAATATACCATAAGCAACTGTTTTTTTATATATTTAGACCAAACCTCATTCATTATGAAACTATCCTTTCTGACGCTCGTTTTTGTTGGCTTAACTTTAACTGTTGCCGCGCAACAAATCGAAAAGGTTTATCTCTTAAAAAACGATGGCAAAGAAGTTCAAACTAAAGATGAAGCAGATTTTATTAGGATAATTCAGCCACTGGACTCGACAAAGATGCGATTTGAATTTAAAGAACTATACAAAAATGGAAACCCAAAGACGCTCGGCTATTTATCTGCATATGAGCCTGAATTGAAGTTTGTAGGTTGGATTACAAGGTTGGACAGCAATGGGAAACGGCAAGAAGTTAAAAATTATCAAGATGGCGAGCCCGTAGGGATATCGACCGACTATTATTCTAACGGAAAAGTTAAAAGAAAAACCGAATTCCCTGGTTCAAAAGATGCTAAAACTCTAATCGAGAATAATATAAGTGATTTTTCTGACGATTTTCCGATGGAAAAGCGGATGTTTGAGGCAGATTCTACAGGCAAAGTATTTGTTGAAAATGGGAATGGGCATTTTCGTGAAGTAATTGACAGTGGCGAGGAGGAGAAAATTGAAGAAGGAAATTATATAAATGGTTATAAAAATGGCACATGGACTGGTTTTTATCCAAATCGACATGAGTCGTTTGTGGAAACCTACGTTAACGGTAAGATGCTTGGAGGAGAAACTACAAAAGACGGGGAAAAGTTTAAATACAAGGTAATAAGAAAAAAGCCAGAATTTCGAGGAGGAATTGCCGCTTGGTACCGCTATATTTCGAAAAATACGAGATACCCTGTCGATGCTACTGGAAACAGAATTAAGGGGGTAGTAAAAACTCGTTATCTAATCGCTGGAGACGGAAAAATCTCTGATGTGGAGATTGATGAGTCTAAAAATAGAACGCTAGATTTAGAAGCATCCCGCATTTTATATAAATCTCCAAGATGGCGGCCCGCACAATTTAGGGGCATTCCATTTAATTACGCTTACAATCAAAAATTTGACTTTCGACCTTAAGTTTACGAAGGTGCTAAAAATCAAACTCCACCAGTTTTTTATCATTTAACATTTTATCTACAAAACGCTTGTGATTTTTAGGACTTCCAATCGCAATCCAAACACCGCTGATTCTGCTGCCTGCCAATTGTTGTTTTCCTCGGGTAAATTTTAATTTAGAAGATCTTATTTCTTCTTCATAATGGTCTAAACTTTCGTTCTCGTAAATTTTTACGATTCGATAAACACGTCTGGTAAATCTGCGTTCGATAAGTTTTTCTATAAACGGAAAAACCAGTAGTGCTAAAATTACAACTACCGTTACACTAGTCGCTTGCTCAAAAAACCCTGCACCTACAGCCATTCCTATCGCAGCGACAATCCAAATGACGCATGCCGTTGTTAAGCCGTTCACTTTATTATCCTCTTTAAAAATTACACCTGCACCTAAAAAGCCGATCCCTGTAACAATGTTCGAAGCAATTCGATCATGACTATTCAACCCAATTTTTACAGAAAGAATTGTAAATAACGCGGCCCCCAAGCCGATCATAATCATGGTTTTTAATCCAGCAGATTTGCTATGATATTCTCTTTCAGCGCCGATCAATCCACACAACAATATAGTAAGTAAAAATTTGTTTACTTCACTTTGTGTGATAAACTGGCTGTGCTCGAACAATTGATTCATCAGCGTAAAGCTAATAAAAATCGTAGCATCTTAATCCGTTATATTCCCCATACTCGCCACTACTGGGGAAATACTTTTGATAACTCAGACCAAGTTCTGTGGTGCCGTCTGTATTGCTATAGTTTAATTTAGATGTGGTTGCATCATGACTTATGCCTACGCGAAATTTTTCTCGGTCATTGTTCTTGCCGAAAATATCGAATATAGCGGAGACCACAACCGCAGCATTCCCGTCTGACGTTCCGTTTTTTCTAAACCAAGCACCTACATTTACTCCTTTGTATTTGAATTGACCGCCAAAGCTAAAAGAAGTTATATTTGCTTGCTTATAAATCACTACAGATGGGATTATATAAGTTCCGTCTTGATTATACCGTTCTGGTTCTAATGCTATTTTATAGCTCAGCGTACCAGAAAGCCTGACTGGTAATTTTGTATTGATGCCTGTTAAAGATTCATCGGGGCGGTTAATGTGGTGAGCAGCCAACCCCAACATGGCTTTCCCGTAAACAAGATTCGTACCTGCAGCCGCATCAAAATAAAATTTACTGTCGATGTCGGGGCGTTCGGCTCCAGAAGCTAATCCAGAGTTATATCCGTATGTTGGATCTATTTGATCGCCAAAAACTAATTTGCTCCAATCTAACTTTAGGTTTGTAATGCCACCCTGAAGTCCGAAAGAAAGCGTGAAATTATCTCCAGGAATGATGTAGGCATAACTTGCTGCAATGTTATTTTTAAGCAGGTAGGCTGTTCCTTCGCTGCTGCGGTTAAACATGATGCCAAAACCGCTTCTAATTTCCGGAAAGTTCAAATCTCCAGACGCATGCACGTAGGAGTAATCGCTCTGAAGTCCGGTCCATTGATTTCTATAAAGCGCATTAAACCTTATGCTGCCTTTAAACTGGCCAGTAAGTGCGGGGTTTAAATAAAGTGGCGCATTGTAGAATTGTGAAAAAATCTGATCCTGCGCGCTGCCATACAACGATGCAAGGAGTAAAAAAACGATGGCTAGCGGTTTCTTTTTCATTATCTTATTAAATAAATTCCCCCTGCTTTTCGCGCTGGCTCGCCCTTATAAGACATGCCCTTCCATGCGGATCCATTGGTAAACTTTACTTCGGCTTTCCAGAAATAAACACCCTGCGGTTGAGGCACTCCTTTATAGGTTCCATCCCAACCGATAGATGGCGCTCCATCGCTTAGCTCGGTAGTTTCAAATACCAACATGCCCCATTTATTGAAAATGCTCAGCTTGTATTCTTTCATTCCGACTCCTTTTGCCTTAAAAGTTCTGATTTCGTCTTTTGCACTTCCGGGCATAAATGAATTTGGCAAATACAAAAATCCGGGCACACCGATAATGCGTACCGTTTGATAGGTTGTGCTTGCGCAACCGCCTTTATTGTACACTTTTAAATTCACTCGATAAATACCTGTATCTGGATATAAATGAACCGGATTTTGTAATCTGGACGTTACGCCATCCCCAAAATCCCATTCCCATATTACGCCTTCTGTAGAGCGGTTCAAGAAAGAAAAAGTATAATTTGGAATGGTGATTGAATTGCCTGGGTTTACTTCAAAGTCTGCCACCGGCGGCGGAACAAGGGTTATGTAATTTGGCAAAGTTGTAGAAGTTGTGCAGCCAAGTTGATTTGTTGCTGTTAATGTTACCGTAAAACTTTTACCTACACCAGTGTAAATGTGTGTCGGAGCATTATCGGTAGATGTTTGGCCGTCACCAAAATCCCAAAGATATCCTATTCCAGATTGAACCGTATTTTTAAAGGTTACTTTCAGTCCATCGCATCCATCTGTCTTATCGGCTGCGAAATTTAAGACCGGCTTATCATACACCACAATGGTTTCTGAAGTGGTTGCCGTAGAGCACCCGTTCGTTGCAACCAGTGTGACGGTATAGTTTCCTCCAGTGCTAAAAACGTGATTGAGCACCTCCGGCGATTTTGTAGTAATGGTAGTGCTTTGCTCGCCTGTAGTATTGTTAACAAAGGTGTACGTAAAGACATTTGCACCACTTGTATTGTTGTATAAATTTACGCTTAGCGGTGCACATCCCTGTTTTTCGTTGCTATTTATCACCAATTCTGGTACGATAGTATTTGGCGAAATGGTAATGGTATACGATGAAGTGGCTCCTCCGCAGTTATTTTCTGTACGCATGGTAACCACGTATTCCTTAATTTTGGAAGTGGTATATACATGGCTTACCAAACTTTTATCCGTTAAAGGTCCGGAATTTGTGCCATCGCCAAAATCGAAATAATACGTATTTGTATTTCCTGGAGATGTATTGGTAAAATTGATGGTTGCAGGGGAGCAAGCCGTCGTTCGGTCTGGCGAAAAAACCGATATGGCTTTTGCTTTTACCATTACGGTGCTTGTTTTTACGATGGTATTACAAGGTGTAGACGCTGTGAGCGTAACGGTGTAGGTTATGTCTTTACCTGTTGGGTCGGCTTCGAAAACAACTGTGCCTGGATTTGCAGCCGTAGATTTTTGCCCGTTCCCAAAATCCCACGCAAACGTTGCATCGGTTAATGGAGAAGAAGTATTCTTGAAAGTAACACTTAGCGGTCCGCACCCATCACTTAAATCTTGGGTAAAACTTCCCTGTAAAATATCGTAGGTAGAAAACGTGTGCTCGAAAATAGCAACATTACAACCATTTAAACTAGTGGTGACCAGCTTGATGGTTACTGTTTTATTTCCGCCAATAATCGTATAGACAGGAAAAGCAAGGCCAGTTCCAATTAAGGCATTGTCGGCATACCAAGTATATGTTTCATTGCTGGGATAACTTTCGGCGGTAATGCTTTTCGCATCTAATTCGAAAGGACTACAACCCTTATCACTAGTAAAATTAAATGTTGCTTTTGCAGGCTGGATGATGGTAACTTTTACCACATTACTGATGTTTTGGGCCGACCCGCAAGTTGCGCTCGTTACCACACGACGAAACCAACCATTTATAACCGTACCAGAAAGATCTAAATTTCGGTTATTTCCTCCGGAAATGTCTGACCAGTTTAGTCCAAAATCTGTGCTTTTTTGCCATTGGTAAGCGTAATTTCCATCTCCGCCGGTAGGAGCACTTCCCTGAAGCGGACTCAGTGATTTATCGAAACACACTACTTGATCGGAAGATATTGTATTATCGGCTAACGGGAGCCTGACTTTTAAATTGACTATGTTGCTAAAAGAAGTACAAATATTGCTATTTACCAATCTCCTGATGCTAATCGTTTCAGTAAAATTTAAACTTAAGTCCTTGTTGGTTTCCCCTGTAATTACGCTCCATGTAGCGCCGTTATCTGTGCTTTTTTCCCAAGAAAAAGTAAACTGACCGCCAACCCCTCCCGTTGGAACGTTACCAGTAAAAGTAGCGTTTGTTCCATTGCAAATGGTCACATCTTTACTGCCAATTGTATTGACAATGGGGGGATAAAAAGTTATTTTGACCTCATCAGAACTTGCCGAACAAGGTGCAGCGCCTATAATTGCCCATCTAAATGTATAAGTCTCGCCCGCAATTAAACCGGTTACCTGGGTATTGAACAAGCTCGGGTTTTGGATTACTACACTAGGCTGCCCAGATTCTAAAGTCCATTTTCCGGTTCCCGCACCCGCGTCGTTACCTGAAAGCTGAATGCCATTTCCACTGCATAAACTCATGTCTTTCCCAGCATCTGCAACTGGTACTGCAGGATAAACAGTGATGATTTTAGTAATTGGCGCTGCCGAACATTTTCCGGAAACCGCCGGGATAATTGTATAGGTAACGGTGGCGTTAGTGCTTCCGGTGTTTATAAGCTTATCATTGATAAAAGCATCGGTATTCGCTACGGCGCGAGAACTATTGCCAGTTACTGTTCCATTAATTGTGCTTGAATAAGCATAAGTAGTATTTGGAAGATTAGAAGCCAGCGTAATGTTGGTATTTGTACCGCTACAAATGGTTGCAGCAATTGCAGTTGCTGTAACAACAGGCAAAGGGCTTATATTAACCACCAAACTAAATGATGCTCCATTACAACCATCATACTGGGGAACAATGGTATAAACAACTTGGGCATTCTTGGTTAGATCTGTGTTAGTAAGTTGATCTGTTATTAACCCTGTGCCGCTTGTAGAATATCCCGTAGCATTCGCAGATCCTGTTGCTGTCCACGTAAAAATACTACCAGCAACATTGTTAGTCGGTTGGTATTTTAACACCTCGGTCGTGCAGATATTTAACGTTGCCTCGCTAGTCAGATCTAATTTGGGCTTAATGGTTAGGATAATTTCATCATCAATGGTTTTACACGGAGCAGCTAAAGCTGTTGTCGCCCTTAGGGTTACCGTCACTATTCCAGAGGTTCGCTCTTGTAATGTAGGCGTATAAGTGGCATTGAGTGCATCCCGATTTGGAAAAAAAACTCCGTTTCCGCCCACCCAACTGTGCCCAACCGAATTGTCGGATATTGCAGCATTTAACGTAAAACTGCTTTCTTTAAAGCAGATGCTTTGGTCAGGACCAGCGTCTACCTTTGGAGCAGGTTTAAAAGTGAGTTTTTGAGTCGCAGATGCTGTTCCGCAGCCATTTTGCTGAACCACAGTGACCGTGTATTCCGTGTAGTCGTCGAACTTGATTGATGGGTATTGTGAATGGGCATCTCCTTTTTCAAAACTATAAACACCTGTTCCGGTTACGGTCCAAGTATAAGTATCTGCCTGCGGATTCGGACTTCCAGTAAGCAAAGTATAAGTCGGCCCGGTAGTAACGTTGTTAAAATCATAGGTTGTCGGGTTACACAAAGTCACCTCTGGAGAAAGCGTTGCTTTCGGAGTTGTATTAACGACTACCGTTTGAGAGGCAGAAGAAACCAAACCGCAACTAGGTGTAGTGATCTGTAATAAAATTTTATATACACCGGGTTTGGTGAAGCTAAATTCCGGCTGTTTGCTCTGCAAATTTGTCCCTCCAATTGTTGCCACCGCAGGCGTAACCACCCAATTGTAGGTGTTGGCGCCAGAGCAAACATTATCTATGATTGACTTATCTATTGGAATTAATGTAGATGGCGTACATAATGTTGTTGTTGGAAGGGTAAACGCCGGCTTTGCAGGATCTTGAATGCAAGCCGTAGCAATAAACGGATCGGCATCGCAGGCTCCGGGATTAGAGGACATTAACGTTATTGTATGCGAACCTCTATCGAATTTATGGACAAAATTATAATTTATTTGCTTGTCTCGTTCTACTACGACACCATCTACCAACCAAGTATATAAAACATCATTTGGAGTACATTCCGGACCATTAGAATTTGGATTTTGCCCCGCAAAAGATGTATTCTTAAAAACAATGTTAGTGTTTGTACAACCCGGAGTTTGGAAGGTAAATGAATTTACTGGCCTGAGCACTACCTTTGCAGTTGTAGAAAGGGCAGTTCCGATGCTTGCGCAAAACTGATTGCTTGCGCTAATGGTGATGCCAAAAGCATTAGAAACATTACCGAATGTTGATCCACAGGAGGATTTAAGGTAAAGGTGGTCGACCGTGTTCTGATTGTTAATAATGTCACATATGGTATAAGAATCTGAGCTGCCGTCTCCCCAGTTTACGGTATAAATATTACCAGGAAAATTCTTCGCGAAACCCGTTGTATTGATTCCGTAGGTTAGCTTTGTTGGCAAACAAACTACGCTCTTACCAGAAGTTTCGAAAGCGATTGCATCATTGTTATTTAAAAAGAAGTATGCCCTTGTGCTTACTGTTCCATTAACTGTAGCTTTAATAAATGCAGTATAATGAGCAGGTTTAGCTATAAAACTTACATTTTGATTTTGGCTAAAAGCCAGATTGCTAATTCCGCTGTTAACTTCATTTTTTATACTTGCAGAAACCGTACTGCCAGTGGTAGAATTATTGGTAATGTTAAATGTTCTATCGTTATTGTTGGCAGAACAGACGCCAAAAACTTCTGGCTTTCCATCTCGTAGATTCGTTGCCATTTGTGGCGATGAATTAATCTCTGCTAAAACAGGAGTTCCTAGTTGAACAGTAAAAGGCTGTGAATCGTTAGAAATTAATACTGGGATGGTAGATTTTATCCGAATTTTATAACTTCCCGGAAGGGTGGTTATAGGTATTTGTCCATTAACAAATGTGGCGTAAAAGCCATTGAAGGTTCCAATTAGAGTTTCTGTACCGTTGGAGGAAACTAGGTAGGAATTAAAAACATTTCCTTGCTGCATACAAGTTCCACTACCAAGCGTAAAAGTAGCTGCAATGCCACTTCCTGGCGTATATGGTCCTGCATCAACCGTCGCGATAGACAGTTGCGAAAAAACCTTTATGCTTAAAAATAACAGGATTGTCGATAAAAAAACAATCCGAAAAAACTTTCCGAATTTCGGTGTCATTATGTCTCAATCAATACGAAGAGCACTAAACCTTAAAAGTGATATTGTCTAGTTACGGACAACGCTAGCTTCTAAAATGTTGGGTAAGATTCTTCGATAAGTTCGCTGGTTTTAATAAACCCACGAAATGTAAATAAAAGCCAAAGCGAACTTTAAAAATTTACACGAAAATATACTCCCATTTTGTTTGATTATTTCAACAGCCTGTCTATCAATTTTTTAAAATAAAATGGCCATCAAAACATCTGTCTTGACGGCCATTTTTTACACGAAATATAATTTGTTTATAAACGGAGCTTACATCATGCCGCCCATACCGCCGCCGCCCATTGGAGGCATTGATGAAGCGCCACCTTCTTCTGGCTCATCTGCTAAAACCACTTCGGTTGTTAACAACATGGCCGCAATGGAAGCTGCGTTTTCTAAAGCTACTCTGCTTACTTTTGTTGGATCGATAACGCCGGCTCCAATTAAATTCTCGTACACATCAGTACGCGCATTGTAACCGAAATCATCTTTTCCTTCTTTAACTTTCTGAACCACAATAGAACCTTCAACACCAGCATTTTCGCAAATCTGACGTAATGGTTCTTCAATTGCTCTACGAATGATTTGAATACCTGTATTCTCATCTTCGTTTTCACCTTTTAAGTTAACCAAAGCTTCTACCGCACGAATAAATGCAACTCCACCACCTGCAACAATACCTTCTTCCACTGCCGCTCTAGTAGCGTGCAAAGCATCATCAACACGGTCTTTCTTCTCTTTCATCTCCACCTCACTTGCAGCACCAACGTAAAGTACCGCCACACCGCCAGCTAACTTTGCCAAACGTTCTTGCAATTTCTCTTTATCGTAATCCGAAGTAGTGGTTTCTATTTGAGCTTTGATCTGGCTAACGCGAGACTTAATGTCCTCGCTATTGCCTGCACCATTAATTATAGTCGTGTTGTCTTTATCTACAACTACTTTTTCGGCTGTACCTAAATAAGTTAAATCTGCATTTTCTAATTTGTAGCCTCTTTCTTCTGATACCACAATGCCACCAGTTAAAATAGCGATGTCTTCTAACATTGCTTTTCTACGATCTCCAAAACCTGGTGCTTTAACAGCAACAACTTTTAATGAACCACGGATTTTGTTTACTACCAAAGTTGCCAATGCTTCGCCATCTAAATCTTCAGAAATAATGACTAAAGGTTTGCCAGTTTGAACAGTTTTTTCTAAAACAGGCAACAATTCCTTCATGTTACTAATCTTCTTATCGTAGATTAAAATGTAAGGAGTTTCTAATTCTGCTTCCATTTTATCTGCATTGGTCACAAAGTAAGGAGATAAATAACCTCTATCAAATTGCATCCCTTCTACTGTTCTTACTTCAGTTTCCGTACCTTTTGCTTCTTCAACAGTAATTACACCATCTTTACCAACCTTAGCCATTGCTTCTGCAATCAGCGCACCGATTACTTCGTCGTTATTGGCAGAAATAGACGCTACTTGCTTAATTTTGTTGTTGTCTTCACCAACTGTCTGAGACTGTGCCTGAAGATCCGCAACCACAGCTTTAACTGCTTTATCAATTCCTCGTTTCAAATCCATAGGATTTGCACCAGCAGCTACATTTTTAATTCCTGTAGTAATGATTGCTTGCGCCAATACAGTAGCAGTTGTTGTTCCATCACCCGCAATGTCTGCTGTTTTAGAAGCAACTTCTTTTACCATTTGAGCGCCCATGTTTTCAACGGCGTCTTTTAATTCAATTTCTTTCGCAACGGTTACACCATCTTTTGTAATTACTGGCGAACCAAATTTCTTATCGATAATTACGTTACGTCCTTTTGGACCTAAAGTTACCTTTACGGCATTTGCAAGAATGTCAACACCTCTTTTCAGGGCGTCGCGTGCTTCTACATTGTATTTAACTTGTTTTGACATTTTATATAGATTTGAGGTATGAGCAAGGAGAATCGAGACAAATGCATCTAACCCATTGCATACCTTTTTATTAATGATATATTTTTTGCTTTAAGTTTAGAGCTTTTCGCCTTTAAACTCAACTATCCAACTATCGCGTAGATATCTGTCTCGCGCATAATTAAATAATCTTTACCGTCAATAGGAAGTTCTGTACCACCGTACTTTCCGTACAATACTACATCTCCAACTTTTACAGATGGTTTTTTACCTTCAGCATCTTCATCGGATACCGACATTACGGTGCCTCTAGATGGTTTTTCTTTCGCTGTATCGGGTATATAAAGACCAGAAGCAGTTTTTTCTTCGGCCGCTGCCGGCTCTACAATTACCCTATTAGCTGTGCCAGCAATTGGTTTAAGATTTAACGACATAATTATTTTTAGTTTTTAATTTGATAAAAAAATTTATTACAATTCAGTCAACACTTTTTATGCCAATGGTGATGTATTGACAAATTTTCACCAAACTGTCAATTATTTCCTTTTGCTGGCAAATCGGAAAAAGTCTACGTGCCATGATGGCAGACGAGCAGAGGTTAGGGTTAGGAGTTAAAGGTTGAAAGTCGTGTTGCACAGTGATATTTCTCAAGGAGGATTCACGACTTGGTGAACGATAAAAGTCGAAAGTTGCGGGGCTTAGCGCATGTCGAAATTTTTCTGAAGTTAAGGTTGAAGGTTAAAATTTAAAAGTCGGATTGCACGAATGTATTTCTTAAGAAAGAATACACGATTTTTTTAAAGCCCGGCATGACCCTAAATCCGCAAAACATTCTATTGTTTAATAGCTAATTGCCCACAAGCTGCATCAATGTCCTTTCCTCGACTTCGCCTGATGTTTGTATTTATGCCTTGATTTTTAAGATGGTTTGCAAAAGCATCTATTTTATCACCTTCCGCATTGGTATAATCGGCAAAGGCGATGGGATTGTATTCTATTAAATTTACTTTACATGGAATGTGCTTGCAAAATTTGGCCAGGTCGGCGGCGTCTTCAAGCTCATCGTTAAAATTGTTAAAAACGATGTATTCATAGGTCACAGGATTTCTAGTCTTTGCAAAATAATATTTTAATGCATCTGCCAACGCGGCCAAAGTGTTTGACTCATTGATGGGCATAATCTCATTCCGCTTTTTATCATCTGCCGCGTGCAGCGACAAGGCAAGATTAAACTTTGCGCCATCATCTGCCAATTTTTTAATCATTTTTGCAATGCCAGCAGTAGAAACCGTGATGCGCTTATAACTCATGTTTAACCCATCTGGAGCGGTAATCCGCTCAATAGATTTCAGCACATTTGCATAATTTAGCAGTGGCTCGCCCATGCCCATATACACAATGTTGCTTAATGGGGTTTTATAATTCTCCTTCGCCTGCTTATCAATCAACACGACTTGGTCGTAAATTTCATCGGCATTTAAATTCCTTTTCCTATCCATATACCCTGTTGCACAGAATTTACAACTCAAACTACAACCCACTTGGGAACTTACACAGGCCGTCATCCGTTCATCTAACGGAATTAAAACGCCTTCTACAATATTGCCATCTGCCAAACGGAAAGCATTTTTTATCGTATCATCATTACTAACCTGGGAATTGCTGATTTTGACCGCATGGATGGCAAATTTCTCTTCCAGCGTATGGCGCAAGTCTTTAGAAAGATTACTCATTTCCTCAAAAGTTATGGCAGATTTTTCCCACAACCATTGATAAATCTGCTTTGCTCTAAAGCCCGATTGATTTAACACAAGCAAGTGTTCTTGCAATTGAGGCAAGGTTAAGGAACGTATATCTATTTTTTTGTTTGCAGAAATTACCATAATATTTATCGCCGCACAGGCTTAAAACGAGCATCGCAAAGTTAAGGAAAAAAAGGACTAAAGCGGGAAACCCTAAGACTAATGCGCACCTAGCTTGTAAATTCGGTGTAAGAAGGTCTTTTTTAACAAGCTAATGTAAGATTGAAATGTATACTGGTCAACTTTTCGCACAACTTCATTCAACTGTAGCTTGCAACTTTGCCAAAAACGTTATCTGCTGCCGCCAGAATAAGGCTTTACTATTCTTTTTCCTTTAAGTGTTTTTCTTTTACCAGGTGCAGCAATGGTTTTAGCGCTAGATTTCTTACCTGGTTTAGCAGTTAGTTTTTTACCGGCAGTTTTATGCTCAGGTTTTGGTTTTGCAAAAGTCCTTTTTGGTTTATCGTCTTTAATTAAATCTACACCTATTCCCCAAGTACTGGTTTTTTTCTTAGTATTCTTTGGTTTTGCAGTTCCCTGCGATGAAGATTTTTCTACACTTTCCATCAACGCGTTCATTTCATCTTCAGTAAGTTCCCTAAACTCGCCAGAAGGAATGCCTTTCAACGTGATGTTCATGATGCGTGTGCGTTCTAATTTGGTCACCTCATATCCAAAATGTTCGCACATCCTCCGTATTTGTCTATTCAATCCCTGAACCAAAATCAGGCTAAAAACAGTTGTACTTATCTGCCTAACTTTACATTTCCGAGTGTTCACACCTAAAATCGGCACACCGCCGGCCATCTGAATAATGAAATCTTCGGTAAGGGCTTTATTTACGGTAACCACGTATTCCTTTTCGTGTTTGTTGCCAGCTCTTAAAATCTTGTTAACAATATCGCCGTTATTGGTTAAAAAAATTAGACCAGAAGAATCTTTATCTAATCGGCCAATTGGGAAAATGCGCTCACTGTAATTTACGTAATCAACAATGTTTGCCGGTACATTTTTTTCTGTGGTACTAGTAATTCCAACAGGCTTATTAAATGCAATTAACACAAAAGCATCTTCTTGTTTGGGTTCGATGTTATGACCATTTACCATCACACGATCTCCAGCAACCACTTGGTCACCCACCGTTGCGCGTTTCCCGTTAATAAATACATTCCCTTTTTCTATAAATCGATCTGCCTCTCGTCTGGAACACAAGCCGCTTTCGCTGATAAATTTATTTAAACGTGTGGAAGAATTGGAATTCATGCTACAATTTTACTCAAAATTTTTTCTGTTCGATTATCAAAAGCTGTAAATAACTAACTTGCAAATAAAATTAGCTAAAATGAGGGCGGTAATACAAAGAGTGACAGAAGCCGTTTGTAAGGTTGATGGTAAAATTACAGGCGAAATATCAACTGGATTTTTAGTCCTTTTGGGCATAGAGAACGCAGACAAATTAGAGGATCTGGATTGGTTGGCAAAGAAAATTGTTGGACTTAGGGTTTTTGGAGATGAGCACGGATTGATGAACAAAGCCCTGGCCGATGTTGATGGGAACATTTTGCTTATCAGTCAGTTTACGCTGTTTGCCGCAACTAAAAAAGGCAACCGGCCGGGATTTACCCGTGCAGCAAAACCAGAAGTTGCCGTTCCTTTATATGAACAAATGATCTATAAAATATCAGCGTTGCTCAATAGAAAAATAGAAGCAGGAATTTTCGGTGCCGATATGAAAGTAAGTTTATTGAACGATGGACCGGTGACGATATTGATTGATACAAAAAATAAAGAGTAAAATTTTCGCTTAGAAAGACGAAAACCAACACAGTACTTTGTCCGATAAAACTAAATATATGCCAGCCAATTCATTACTTGGAAAAATAACTTATTCTCAAGCGAGTTTGGCTGCCCTTTTCTCTTTCATCGCATTAAAATTACTCTTGCCGTGCTTGCTGGTCAATCCAATTTATGAATTGCACCGCGACGAATTTTTACATTTAGATCAAGCAAATCACTTGGCTTGGGGCTTCCAATCAGTGCCTCCTGTAACGTCTATTTTTGCATTATTAATTAAATTTTTGGGAAAGAGCGAAGCGGTAATCCGTTTGATATCTGCAACTATTGGCGCAGCAACATTGGTGTTTACGTGGAAAATAGTTGGCGAACTTGGGGGTAATTTATATGCAAAGAGTTTATCGGCTATTGCATTAATTTGCTCAACCATTGGCCGATTAGACTTACTTTTTCAGCCAAATGCTTTTGATATATTGAGCTGGACCGCACTATATTTTTTTTTAATCAAATTTATTAAGACCAAAAAAACTGCCTTTCTTTATTATTCAGCGATCTGTGTAGGCATAGGTTTTTTAAATAAGTACAGCATTTTATTTTTATTAGCGGGTTTACTTCCTGCACTCATCTTTTCTTCTCAGCGGACGATTTTTAAAAATAAGCACTTCTATTTTGCAGCTTTCCTTACATTGCTAATTATGTTGCCGAATTTGCTTTGGCAATACAATCACAATTTTCCAGTGGTTTGGCACATGAAAGAGCTGGCGAAAACACAGTTGGATAAAATTAATAGAATTGATTTTTTGAAAGACCAATTGCTTTACTACGTCAATATTATTTTTATTGTGTTTGCAGGATTGCTTTCGTTGATGTTTTCTAAGCCCTTTAAAGATTACCGCTGGATAGTCATTGGGTTTGGTTTTTCAATCTTCCTTTTCATCTATTTTCGAGCCAAAAGCTATTATGCGGCAGGATTATATCCGATAATTATTGCTGCTGGCTGTGCTTATTTTGGGCGGGTATTGGATAGGCCATCTTTGCGATATCTAAAGGTATTGACCTTAATTATTCCAGTTATTTTTTTCTTATTCATATTAAGAGTGTCCTATCCATTTCTAACTCCGAAAAGGATTGTTCAAAAGCAAAAGATTTTCAGCAAAGTTGGTGTTCTAAAGTGGGAAGACGGTTTACAACATGAATTACCCCAAGATTTTGCAGATATGCTCGGCTGGAAGGAATTGGCCGACTTAACAGACCTCGCTTATACAAATGTTAAAGACAAATCTACTGTTTTGGTTCGGGCCGATAACTATGGAGAAGCGGGAGCAATTAATTATTATTCTCGTTTTAAAGACATCAATGCTGTTTCTTATCACGCAGATTATTTAAATTGGTTTAAACTGGATAAGCCAATTATAGATGCTATTTTTATTTTTGGCCCATACGACGATGATCCTAAACGGAATAAGGAAAAGCCTTTCTTTAAGAAGATTACCAAAATTGGCGAAGTCAAAAATCCTTACGCTCGAGAAAAAGGAACCAGCGTTTTCTTGCTCGAGGGTGCTAGTGAAGACGTTACTACCATCATAAAAGAAGAAATTAAACAACAACAACATGACTATTGAAGAAGCGCAACAAACGGTTGACCATTGGATTAAAACCACAGGAATACGTTATTTTAATGAGCTCACTAATATCGCGATATTGATGGAGGAAGTAGGCGAAGTAGCCAGAATTATTGCAAGAAAGTACGGCGAACAATCTTTTAAAAAAAGTGATGAAGCAGCAAACCTTGCGGACGAACTGGCGGATGTACTTTTTGTATTGATTTGTTTAGCAAATCAAACTGGTGTAAATTTAACAGATGCGCTACACAAAAATTTAGAGAAGAAAACAATCAGAGACGCAACGCGGCATAAGGAAAATAAAAAAATAAATCCTTAACGTTGTGGTGCTAGAATGGGTTTAAGACGCTACAAATTCCATCAAAGTTCTGTAGGCCACAAATTTATTCGCAAACTTTGCGTTAAGTTCTTGCTGAAGTGCCGGAGCAAATTCTGCTAGATATTCCTTATACTTTTCTTCGCTCGTTGCAACATATTGAGTACAATAAGTAACGCCCTCATTAGGAGAATCCAAGACGCGCAACAACCGATACGAAATAAATTTTTCTGTATCCATAACTGCAGGAACATGAACTTTTTGCATCCAATCTAACCAATCATTTGCAATACCTTCCTCTAAAATTAAGGTAACATTGTATAAAATCATACTGTAAAGTTAGAAAACGAATATTGTTTTTGGAGTTTTTCCAGCTAAATACCATCGTTACTCCTAAGCGCTCTAAATCGTTTGCGTGCGTCGGATACAAACATGCTGCCAGAATAATCTGTAATCAGTTTTTCAAAATAGATCTTGGCTTTATCTTTATCTTTCAACTTGGTCTCATATAAATCGCCGAGCATAAATAGTGCATCGTCGGTAAAAATTCCATCTTTGTATTGAATTGCCAGCTTTGTTAGCGTTTCTATTGCTTTGGTGTAATCAGCTTCGCTGATGTAGATTTGAGATTTGCTCATCAATACCGCATCTGCTAAGCTATTTTTTGGATAAACAGCATTTACGCTATCTAATTTTTGAATGGCTTGTTGCGTTTTATTTCTAAAAATCAGCATTTCTGCATCGGCGTACATCTTCAGTGCACTGCTGTCTTTAGGATCCTGGTTGTTATCCGTAATAAGTAAGCTCAAGTTTAGTGCATCATTTGCAATGAGCTGCGAAGTTGCCGCTTTAAGCACTTGACATTGCGACAATGCATATTCGAAATTTCCTTGATAGAACGACAATTTTGCGCTTTTAAAACTCGCTTCGTTTGCAATCTGTTGACCTTCAAACTGTTTTGCGACCTGCTCGTAAGTCAAAAATGCATCCCAAGGTTGTCTATTTAAAATATAGATGTCTCCCAATGATAGTTTGATTTCGCCAATAAGAGTTTCTGGCAAACCAGGTATTTCCAAAGTTTGTTCTAAAATTTCCTGCGCCTTCTTTGGATTATTTAAATAGTAAGCATTGAGCTGTGCAAGCTTTTGAGCCGCAAAAAGTGTATTTTTATTTTTGCCATACTTAGCCAGCAAATCTTCATATGCTCGAGCTAGTTTATTTACATCCTCTTCAGGTTTTACCCCTTCTATCAACAAACTGTATTTGGTATTCAGCAGCGCTACTTTGGCGGGAAGAAAGTAAGAATTTTCTTCCCCTTTAGCCACCAAATATTCATAGCCCTTAATTGCACTATCGAAAGCATTGTTGTTGGCAAAAACTTCCAAGGAGTTGAACAAGGTAGACCCATCATCTTTTGTTCTTTTATCAAATGCAATTAGTTGCCTTAGCGCCATATCGTATTGCTGCATCTGGATGTAATTCCAGGTTAAAAGCTTTACGTAAACCGTTGCATCGGGTTGTTTTTGGATCTTTTTTAAAATACCCGTTTGAAAATTTATGTAATCCGCATTGTCGTCGAAAGCGTTTGAAAGAACGCTTTCTGCCTGCGGCAAGAGTTCTGGCATAGTTGCCAACGCATCTAAATAAGCTTGCATTAACATTGGCTTATCTTTCCTAAACCGATAAAGATTTATCAGTTCGAAGGTAAAAGCGTTTGGATCTTCCAACAATACCCTGCCGCGTTTAAAGGTCTCTGCGGCTTCATCATAATTTCCATATTGATAGAAAGAATTGGCTAATATCCGAACTCTAAATTCGTCTTTCGGCAATTGATTGATCAATTTCATGAAAATTTTACCGGCATTTTTCTCGTCGCCTTGTTCCTGATAGATTTTACCTTGGGCAATTACATAATCGTCGTTTGTTGGATCTGCATTCGCTCGTTTTTTTATCAATGATTCTGCTTTGGCGTATTTTTTTAATTTTAGCAGCGTGCTAAAATAAACATTGAAGAAGAGGTCGCTATTTGGTTTTTCGAATACTTTCTCGAACAAAGCTGCAGCTTTTTCAAATTCGCCATCTCTATAATATTGTATGGCTAAACTGCTTTCGCTATCTGCGATCTGAGGCCTTTGACCAATAACTTGCGCAGAAACAGCGGTTGAAAAAAAACAAAGAAATACAAAAAAACACCTCAACATAGACCAACTGATTTGCGCCATAAATATAAGAATAAAGCGCCAAGGAAAAATGCCCGCTGCTTCACTTCTCGAAAAGAAAGCGTGTGCAGCGCTTGGTTATAAAAATGTTACTCTATGCTATGCAGTTTTGGTAAGTTAAAATGCTACATTGAGTCCCTAATATCAGTTTAAACTCTTTTTCATTAAGTGGCTGAAAGAATGAAATGGTTTCTGGTTTATTAATAAGATTCTATGTTAAAAGGAATAGGTATCATCATTTTATCTGCATTACTTTTCTGTTGTAAGAACAAGGAAACAGCGAATACTATACCTGTTGATGATTTTTTTAAATCGCGTGATAAGGCCTATTACCGTGTATCGCCAGATGGGAAAACCCTAGCCTACCTACAATTACAAAATAAGAAATCGGCGCTTTTCGTAGAAAATCTTGCTACAGGCCAAAAGAAACAGCTCACCAATTTAACCGATAAAGACATAAGCTTTTATTTTTGGACGAGCAGCAACGAACTTATTTTTTACGCTGAAGAAAATGGGAAAGATCGAAAATCTAATTTGTTCTTAGTCAATAGAAATGGGGGCAAACTTTTCCTGTTAAACGCGAGCAAAAAATCTAGCCTTCGTGTAATTGAGGATCAATTGATAGACGACAAATACATTGTGGTACTTTCCAATAAAAGAGACTCAACCGTTTTTGATGTTTACAGACTTAACGTGCGCGATGGAAGTATGCAAATGGCTGCAAAAAACCCAGGGAATGTTACTAGTTGGATGACCGATAACAAAGGGGTGTTGCGAATTGCGATAGCGAGCGATGGCGTAAATGAAACGTTATTGTTTCGTAAAAATGAACAGCAGCCATTTAAGCCCGTAGTAACCAATAATTTTAACAGTAGCTTAATGCCCATTGCTTTTTCTGAAAAGCAGCCTGACGTAATTTACGCAATTTCTAATGTAAACCGTGATAGGAATGCGTTGGTAACCATGAATTTATCTACCGGAAGAGAAGATAGTATTCTTTTTGCAAACGATAGTTTAGACGTCATTAGCGCTAAATACTCTCAAAAAAAAGGGAAAATATTGTTTGTGACCTGTGAGACCTGGCGGAAGGAAAAATTCTATCTTGATGACAGTACACGCTTGGCAAATACTAAAATAGACAAGCTGTTGCCAGGTTCTGAATGGAGGATTATAGATAAGGACAACGATGACCATGTCTTTGTTATCAGAACGTTCACTGATAGAAATCCAGGCTCCTATTATCTTTATACCAGTAGCAATAATAAGCTTAAAAAACTGGCCGACATTAATCCATCTATAAATGAGGAGGACATGAGTGCAACCAAACCCATTAGTTTTAAAACAGATGATGGGCTGACAATACATGGTTATCTCACACTTCCAAAAAAAGAAAGACTCACAAACTTACCGGTTGTTGTGCTGCCCCACGATGGGATACGAGGACGGAGTAGTTGGGGCTATGACGCCGAAGTACAGTTTTTAGCGAACAGAGGTTATGCCGTTTTACAAATCAATTACAGAGGCTCGTCCGGTTATGGAAAAGCATTTTATTCTGCCGGTTTTAAGGAATGGAACGGAAAGATTCAAAGTGATGTCAATACTGGTGTAAAATGGTTAATCAATCAAAAAATTGCCGATCCAAATAGAATTGCCATTTACGGCAACGGACTTGGCGGCTATTTGGCAATAAATTGTCTTTACAAAAATCCAAAAATGTACCGTTGTGGAGGTTCCAATTCTGGTGTTATCAATCTCTTTAGCTATCTGAAATCCATTCCTCCTTATTTTAAATCATATCTTCAAATGTATTATGAAGTGATCGGCAACCCGATCTCCGATTCAGAAGCTTTGCGCATGGCTTCTCCGGTTTTCCATGCCGATGAATTTGAGAGACCTGTTTTTATTGCTCAAAACCCCAATGATCCTGAAGTAAATGTGGCAGAAGGCATTCAATTTATTAAAGAACTTAAAAAGCGAAATGTACCAGTTACTTACGTCGAAAAAGAAGACAGTGCAAACCCAATTTTGAAGCAGCAAGCCCGAACAGAATTATACAAATCGCTAAAAGTATTTTTAGAGGAAAATTTAAAATAACAATGGCCGAAAAAGGGAAAAATGGATACCGGAATAGCTTAAGGCTGGGTGTTATTTTCTTTGTCTTAATTTCAATAGCTTTCATTACATCCTTGTTTTTGGCTTTTAAGTACAGCAAAAAATCTATAGAAAATGATTTCGCCTCAGAGAAAATAAATGTACTAGAAGAAAGTTTAAAACCTTACGCCGATTTTTTCCAGAATAAACTGCCTGAAATTTCTTACTATAATGGTTTTCTAGACTCCGCAACCGCTGCAAAATTTATTGGTAGCGTACTCATAAAATATCCTTTTGTTTCTAAAGTGGTTTTTTACGATACAGAAGTTAAAAATACGCCAGTAAAAGACGGAATGAATGTGGAAAAGCTTTCTATCGGGCCAAAATCCATCTATCAATTTGGTAAAAACGTTAGGGCAGATTCTGTAAAGTTGTTTTCTTTGGACAATACACGACGTTTTAAAGTTGGAGATGATTTTAATTTGATGGCTTATAAACTCGTCACTTTTGTAGATCAGTTAGACACTTCGCTAGTCCCGAATCAAGAAGATTTATTCACTAATTTTTCGGTTATTTCTCCGAACGATAGCCGAATTACCTATCTAAATATTCCCAGACTAGAGGACTTAAAAGTTTATAAAAAGATGATCAGGAAAAAATTGGATCCATCTCCAATCTATCAGCAAGATATGATGGTTTTTCAGTTAAACCCTTATTTGCTCAAGGTTATTAACACGCGTAAAAAACTTTATGAAACTGTAAAAGTAGTGCCTATTACGTATGATCCGATTAACAATTTACAAACCAACATTAATACCGACATTGCGCTGCCCGGTGCTTTCTCCAATTTTAAGCTGTACTTTACTTCTTCCAAAGCTCACATTAAAAGCGATGTTTTAATTTATTTCTTTCCAATTGCCGGGGTATTACTGCTTATTTATGGAGTACTGTTGCTGGTTGCATTTTTAATCTACAGAAATTTGCGCATAAATGGTAAAATATTTGAGCTGCAATATGACTTCGTAAACAATTTAACGCACGAGTTTAAAACACCAGTTAGCGTAATAAAAATTGCCGGCAACAATATAAAGAGCGGTTCTTCGCTTAGTCCTTCAGAGTTAAACCATTATGGCAAAATTTTAGACGAAGAAGCCGATAAGTTAAATGGATTAATTAACAAATTGTTAGCATTTACTCAGGTAGAAAATAGATCTATTCGGCTAAATAAAGACGAAGTAAACATCAAAGATTTTATAGAGGATACCATAGATACGCATCAGTTAAAGCATGATGATTTTCAAATTGAATATGAAATTACAGGTTTTAAAACTTTTATTACAGATCCTGTGTTACTAGGCAGCCTGTTCGATAACTTGGTAGAAAATGCCTACAAATATTCTAACCCGGGGAAAAAAAATCTTCAAATTAAGGCAGTATTAGAAAAAGGCTTTTTAGTTTTCTATTTTAGAGATAAAGGAATAGGCATCCCGCGAAGCGAATTGAAAAATGTGTTCAAAAAGTTTTTTAGGGTGCAAAACGAATACAATCAAACAGGAAGTGTTGGCTTAGGCTTAGCCTTTTGCAAAGAATTGGCTAATTTTATGCAAGGCGATATAACAGTTGAAAGTAAACTCGGTGTAGGTACTGAATTTAAAATTGTATTGCCTTATACGCACTAATTTACATGTATTATCAGTTAGATAATTAGGCTAAAGCACTTTAAAAAGAAATGATTTATTAAAGTATTATAACAATGACAAAAGAAGTTAAAATATTAATTGTTGAAGATGATGAAAATTTAAGATTCTTAATTTCGCATCGGTTAAAAACTGAAGGTTATTTAGTTTTGGAGGCAAAAGATGGAGAGGAAGGTGAGCGCATAATTTTAGAAGAGCAGCCCGATATTGTATTGTTAGATTGGATGTTGCCAGGTAAGCAAGGCGCCCAGGTGTGCGAAAGCGTTAGGAAAAAAGGCTTCGAAAACTTAATTATTATGCTTACTGCTAAAGCGCAAGATGTAGATAAAATAGATGCATTTAGTTTTGGCGCTTCTGATTATTTAACCAAACCGTTTAGTATGGGTGTATTGGTAGCGATGCTAGACAGTAAGGTAAAATTCGTAGTAAATAAAGATGTTACAGAGATCCACCGATTTGCCGACATGGAGCATCATCCAAATATCCATTCTTTAATTAAGAATGGTAAAAAGATAGAATTAACTATTCTGGAGAACCGAATCTTGCTTTATTTTTTACGTAATGCAGGCAAGGTTGTTAGCAGAGATGAGTTGATGTTGGCCGTTTGGGGATACAATTCCGATGTGAATACAAGAACATTAGACATGCACATTGTTAGGCTTAGAAAAAAAATAGAACACAACCCCGATAGTCCGCATTTATTACAAACAGTACGCGGAGTGGGTTATAAATTCGATGCAAATTGATCCACAAAGGTTAGATTAACGCCAAAAATTTAGTGCAAATGGGTAGAAGCCAGGAATTTATTGGGAGCAATCAAAAAATACATCACTTTGCCCGCAAAATTTGCGCCTTTAAATCTATCCTTTTGTCTCCTTAAAATGGCTTAGAGTATCGATCAAAAGTTCAAAAATTGACATACATTTTTTTCGGGGCGTTTTGGGTTCTTGAATTATTCCTTTGGTTGTGCAGAGGCCGCAGCGAAAGGATTTAGTTACTGTCCTTTGTGTTAGCGAGTAGCCAGATGTATGCAGGTGAAAGCGCCCAAATCTCCTTAATAATTTTTTGAAAACTTTAGCCTAAATGTTTCTGGCGGCTTCAGGCAAAATTTTGCCGGAATCGCTCATTTTTCGCAATCTGCCGCTACAGCTTAGTTTTGGCACGCGATGTATTCCCGGAAAAAAAAACCGTATACCGCGAACAAAAAGTATGAGCCATAGTTATGAACCATGCTAGCGCTCCTGATTGGAGTGGCATCCTTTCCATCGGCCTTTTCGGCTGTGGAAAGATACAACGGAAAGCAGGTAAAAGCGCCCAAATCTCTTTAATAATTTTTTGAAGCCTTAAGCCTAAATGTTTCCGGCGGCTTCAGGCAAAAATTTGCTGGAGTCGCTCATTCTCCGCAATCTGCCGCTACAGCTTAGTTTTGGCACGCGATGTATTCCTTGAAAAAATAACCGTGTACCGCTGACAAAAAGTATGAGCCATAGTTATGAACGTGGCAGCGATTGGCCATAAATATTGTAAAGTTGATCCTGACTTCGAAGGTATTTCTTCCTTTGTCTGCGTTTAACTTCTTAGATTTAAGCCCGTTTCAAGGTAAAAATTGTAATTTCCGGCAAGATTCCTACCCTACCTGGATAACCCAAGAAACCATAACCAACGTTTACGTATAACTGCTGGTGCGCTTCTCTGTAAAGTCCTGCCCATTCTTTATAAATGTATTGAATTGGACTCCACTGGATTTCTTTGAAGCGCAGTCCGAATTGCATACCGTGTGTATGTCCGCTAAACATAGCGTCTATTTGTGGATATTGAGGTAAAATTTGTGCACGCCAATGAGATGGATCATGACTTAATAGAAGCTTCACCGGCAAATCGTCGGTATTTTTTATGGTCGGCTCCATTTTTCCATATTTTGGAAAACGGCCCATTCCCCAATTTTCGACTCCTAGGATGCCTATCTCCGCTCCATTTACCTTTAATCGCCTATTTTCATTCCTAAGTAAACTGTAGCCCATTTGTTTATGCACGGTCACCATGTCCTCTAAATTTTTAACCTTTGCAGGCGAGGACTGCGCGCCGAAGAAGTAGTCGCCATAATCGTGGTTTCCCAAACTAGAAAAAACCCCCAATGGCGCTTTCACTTTAGAAAACATCTCTTGATAATCTCTCACCTCTTTGGTAAGGTTATTCACCAAATCTCCAGTAAAGAAAATGAAATCAGGTTTTTCCTTCATTAGCATTTCTACACCTCCTTTTACCGCGGTTTTATTATAAAAACTGCCGGAATGTATATCGGAGATTTGTCCAAGGGTGATCCCTTCGAAAGCTGAAGGCAAGTTGGGTAATATTAGGTCTACCCTTTTTATCGTGTAATCGTAAGCGCCAGAAATAATGCCCCAGCTCAGTGATGTTAGTGGCACCGCTGCGGTAATTAAACCTGCCTTTACCAAAAAAGAAGATCGAGAAATTGGTGCTTCGATTGATAATGCCGGATTGCCATTTGCCTTTGTTTCGACTTTTGACTTAACAAAATATCTCTGTAACTTAATCCAACCTCGTCTAATGTCATCAACAATTAGAAAAGGCAACATGACAAATTTACAAGCCACTGTTAGAAAGAAGGCAACGAGAATAATTGCACGAAGTGTTAAAATTAAATCTAGATAAATGCCACAAAATACGCCTATAATCAGGAGTGCGCTATATAGCCAATAAGCGACAGAAAAAACCTTTCTCGTAGAAGGTTTCCATTTATTAAAAGTTGATAAAATGGCTGAAAAGAAGTAAAAATCGAAAGCAGTTATAAAAATACAAGCAGCTATGATGAGGGGTAATCGACCCATGTTAAAGTTTATCGTTGTACAAAAATGGGCAGAATTGTGTTACTGCCCATTATAAATCATTATTGTATTTTATCTGAAATCATCCTCGTCCTGTTCGCTGTCAAACTCTTCGTTAAACAAACTCCCAAACATATCGCTAAAACCAAAACCCCCACTTACATAATTTTTATTTAATTGAGAATATTCTGCCAATCCGTGCAGCACAAATTCCATCAAAAGCAAGGTTTGACTTTCGCTCAACTTTGGATGAAAACGTTTAACAAGATCAAATAATTTAGGAACTTCCATCAAAGCCTTCTTATACTGTATGTTGCTTAGCGAGTCCGTTAAATCTAAGTTATTACCTTCAGTAAACCACTCTGTAATTTCGTTGTAAGGGTTAGCAGTTTTGCTTTTCTTAGCTTTTTCCGGGTCTGGAAAAAATTTAGTAAACATGCTTTTAATGGCTTTGCCAATTAGGATAGAAGCCACGTGAGCCGGACCTTCCAGTTCTCCTTCATAAACAAGCTCTATTTTTCCGGTGATGGCGGGAATAATTCCTGCTAAATCTGCAAGCCGCACTACCGTGTTTTTTTCTCCCGCAATAAGCATTCTGCGTTCCGCAGTACTAATTAAGTTTTCGTAAGCGGAAATGGTTAGCCTAGCCGAAACGCCAGATTTTTGATCGATAAATTCACTCTTTCGGGCTTCGAAAGCAATTTGTTCTATAAGATCTTTTATCAATCCATCAGCTTCGATTTTTTCTTTCTGATCTGCAGAAAGCCTAGCTTCTTGAAAAGTAATTTTTCTAGAAATCTCTACACTCTTTGGATAATGTGTAAGAATCTGACTTTCGATTCTATCTTTAAGCGGAGTGACAATACTTCCTCTATTGGTATAGTCCTCCGGATTTGCAGTAAAAACAAATTGGATATCTAAAGGTAAACGCAATTTGAAACCGCGGATTTGGATGTCCTTTTCTTGCAGCATATTGAAGAGCGCCACCTGAATTCTGGCCTGTAAATCCGGTAATTCATTTATTACAAAAATACCTCTGTGCGCCCGCGGTATCAATCCAAAATGAATAACTCGCTCGTCATTGTAGGTAAGTTTTAAGGTTGCGGCCTTAATAGGGTCTACATCGCCAATTAAATCTGCCACGGTAACATCGGGTGTAGCCAACTTTTCTGTATAACGCTCGCTTCGGTGCAACCAAGCAATTTCTGTTTCATCGCCTTTGGTCGCTATCTCGTTTCTCGCAAACCAAGAAATTGGATTCAAAGGATCATCAAAAATTTCGCTACCAACAATATACGGCACATATTCATCCAATAAATTTACCATCAACCTAGCAATTCGGGTTTTTGCTTGTCCGCGCAACCCTAAAAGCAGGATGTTGTGTCGTGATAAAATTGCTGTTTGCAACTCAGGAATGACAGTTTCATCATAACCAATGATGCCTTGAAATTCTGATTTTTTATCCTTTAAAACTTTAATTAAATTCTCTCTAAGTTCTTCTTTTACCGATCTAGTCTGGTAACCAGTGCTTTTTAATTGGCCTAATGTGGTATTTTGCATATGTGTTGAAGGAGTAAGGAACAAGGAGCAAAGATAAAAGACGCTTTGTAATGGATAGTCTATCTTCGTTTCTCGCTGCTAATTCTTTTATCTAGTTAATTATTTTAATGTTAATTTTTATTTAAGGAAAGAGGACGTGCCTAATATAGCTTATTGGTTTTTTTTCCTAGTTCTTTATGCTCAGGTCTATTTTACTGTTCTTCTTCTATTTTTGATGTAATCCTCGAAAATATATTCTCCCAACCCGGTTAAGGAGCTGTAAAATGCGCGACCGCCATTAACCTCAGTAAATTGCCTTACAAATTGTTGCAAATAAGGGTCTTTCGCAATCATAAATGTGGTAATGGGAATTTTTAATCGTTTACATTGCGCTGCCATATTTAAGGTTTTGTTAATCACCTTTCTATCTAAGCCCATGCTATTTTTATAATATTTGCCACCTTCTTTTAAACAAGTTGGTTTGCCATCAGTAATCATAAAAATTTGTTTGTTATGCGTTTTTCGCCTACGTAACAAATCCGTAGCCAACTCTAAACCTGCATAAGTGTTTGTATGATACGGACCAACTTGTAAATACGGCAAATCTTTTACAGAAATTGGCCAAGCATCATTTCCAAAAACCACAATGTCCAGGGTATCTTTTGGATATTTTGTTTTTATAAGTTCCGCCAATGCCATTGCAACCTTTTTGGCAGGCGTAATTCTATCTTCTCCATATAAAATCATGGAGTGAGAAATGTCTATCATTAGAACGGTTGAGGTTAAAGTCTTAAAATCTTTTTCCTCAACTTCCAAATCTCTTTCTGTGAGCGTAAAATTGCCGATGCCGTGGTTAATTTGGGCATTATGGATAGAGGCTGTCATGTCGATCTGATCCAGACTATCGCCAAAATTATATTCCCTCCTATCGGCATTTTTTTCTTCACCAATACCACTTTGATTGCTGTTGTGATTTCCTCTACCGCTTTTTTTAAGCTTACCGAAAATCTCCTCCAGCGCAGACTTTCTAATGGTCTGTTCTGTTTTGGCGGTGATCTTTATTTCCCCGGTTTTGTTGTCTTCGGTTAAATAGCCTTTATCCTTAAGCTCGTCGATAAAATCACCCATACCGTAATCGTTATTGGTAATTTTATACTGTTTATCTAGCTCATTTAACCAGCTTAAAGCCTCGTCGGCATCCCCGGCAGTATAATTAAGCAGTTCACTAAACAGTTTTAGCAGTTCATCAAAACCACCTTTTGGAGCGTCACTGGGTACATAATCTGAAAAACGAAAACCTCTCATGTGTTGTATTAACGGATAATCTAAGGTAAAAGTTTCACTGTGCATTAGTTTAAGCAGGGTGTCATTTTTAATCTTTTACATTTATATCCAGCATGATCTTTAAAGCGGATCGAGACTGGAGATCTTACGCCCTTTTATCGCCGAATTGTAGCTATATCTAAAGACGTAATCTGGTTTGTTTATTTATCTTTGCAATTGATATGCGTAAAACAATATTGTACGTTTTTCTTCTAACTCTATGCTATAGCGGCGCATCTGCACAGCTTTCTGAAAAACAATTGTCACAGGTAAAAGTCGATTTAATTAGGGCCGTAGAAAGTAGCAAAACGACAGACTCTTTATTTGATAAATTAAGTGAGCTGCAGCATAAAACGCCTTTGCTGGTGGCATACGTTGGTGCACTACAGGCGTTGAAAGCAAAGCATGTTTGGAATCCCTACAACAAGGTTGCAAATATCAATCGATCGCTAAAAACCTTGGCTCAAGCCGTAAAGATGGACAACAATAGTCTTGAGATTAGGTTTATTCGTTTTTCTGTCGAATACCATACTCCCGCATTTTTAGGTTTTGGAAAAAATTTAGAGGAGGACAGAAAGGAAATAATTAAGCATTACCGTACCGAAAATTTTAAATCAGCAGGAGACCAACTCGTTAAAAATATTGCAAAGTTTATGATAGAAAGCGACCGTTGTTCAGTCGAGGAAATTAAAATCTTAAAGAAATTTATTTAAATGACTTATACCTATCTGCTTATTAATTTAGGAGTTATATTTTTCCCGCTCATACTGTCATTCGACAAGAAAGTGCATTTCTTTAGTAAATGGAAATTTGTTTTACCGGCTATACTACTCACCGGAGTTGTTTTCCTAATTTGGGACCTCCTTTTTGTTAAACTTAATGTTTGGTCTTTTAATCCAGATTATATTATTGGAATTAAGTTTTTCGGGCTTCCTCTGGAGGAAATATTGTTCTTTTTAACTGTTCCTTATGCCTGTATTTTTATTTATGAATGTCTTAATGCGTATTTTCCATCCAACCAGCTGCAAAAGTACAGTCTGGTTTTAAGCAATTTATTACTTGGGATTTGCATCGCTTTTCTATATTTTGGATACAGCCGCTGGTACACCGTTATCAACTTTGGCTTTTTATTAGTTGTATTGGGATATGTAGAATATCTAAATCATAATCTGCGATTTATGTTTAAATTCTATCGTGCCTATCTTGTTGCATTAATTCCTTTTTACATCGTCAACGGATTTTTGACGTCCATTCCAGTTGTTATCTATAACAATGCAGAAAATATCGGAATCAGGATTGGCACGATTCCTTTTGAAGATCATTTTTACCTGATGGCCCTGCTGTTGATGAATATTTACTTATATGAAGTGCTTAAAAACCGAGGCAAAAATAAATGAATTTGCAACAGTACACCTTACAGCAGCTTGCGCTTAGAAACGGACAAGATAAACCACAAATTTGGGTGGCCTACCAAGGTTTAATTTATGATGTAAGCCAAAGTAGACTTTGGCGGGAAGGAAAGCACTACGAACATTGGGCAGGCCAAGACCTAACAGAAGAATTGGCAGAGGCGCCACACACACAAGAAGTCTTTGAGAAGTTTGAGGTAGTTGGGAAATTGTAATGCCAATATTGGGGAAGGTTTCCACTTCCCCAACCGGCGCTACAATTCTATATCAAAGGCACTCAACTTGATAAACTGAGCAATTCTTTCAGCTATTTCTTCGTCGGTAAGGTTTATCAATCTTTCCGCTCCAAACTTCTCTACACAGAAAGACGCCAGGGCAGAACCATAGATAATGGCGTTTTTCATATTGTTAAAATTTATCGTCTCAACCTTTGCCATATAGCCGATAAACCCTCCCGCAAATGTATCTCCAGCGCCTGTAGGATCGAAAACTTCGGCCAAGGGTAAAGCGGGGGCAGAAAACACTTCATCCTCGCTAAACAGCAATGCACCATGTTCGCCTTTTTTGATAATTAGATATTTTGGCCCCATTGCAAGAATTTTTTTGGCCGCCTTAACCAACGCATATTCTCCAGACAGCTGTCTCGCTTCCTCATCATTTATGGTCAATACATCAACCATTGTAATGGTTTCAAGCAAGTCATCCATCATAATGTCCATCCAAAAGTTCATGGTGTCCATCACAATAAGTTTCGGTCTGTTTTTTAAGCGTTTTATAACTGTTTGTTGTACTTGAGGGGTAAGATTACCCAGCAAAAGATATTCACAATCTTGGTAGCTTTCTGGAATAATGGGGTCAAAGTTTTCTAAAACGTTCAGTTCGGTCACCAAAGTATCGCGGCTGTTCATGTCATTTCGGTACTTTCCGCTCCAAAAAAATGACTTTTCACCTTCCTTTACTTGCAACCCTGCGGTATCAATGCCATGTTTTTTAAATATTTCTATATCGTTTTGAGGAAAGTCATCTCCCACTACGGCAACAATTTTTGTGCTTTTATTGAGGTAGGATGCCGCTAAACTTGCATAAGTGGCCGCACCACCAACAATTTTATCTGTCTTTCCAAACGGGGTTTCAATCGCATCAAACGCCACAGTACCAATGATTATCAGGCTCATATCTAAATCGTTAAAAATATTTAAAAAATTTTCTGTGCAAAGATTGCATAAATAATTTAAAAGCCCTAATATTGCATTCCCAAAAACAAAGACATAACGGGTTGCTTTTGCTTCATTTATTATTGTTTTTGGCAAGTGATCAGCAGCAATGTCGATGACAGATAACATTCCTTCTTAGCTCAGCTGGTTAGAGCATCTGACTGTTAATCAGAGGGTCGCTGGTTCGAGCCCAGCAGAGGGAGCCAAATTAGAGAAGCCTTGCCATGTCCGGCGAGGCTTTTTGGTTTTTAATCAAGACATATTTTAAACCCTACATTTTGCATTAAAAAACTTTCAGCATATGCGATGTTGGCTAGCTAACTTTCCTAGAAAAGGCGTGTAACCGAACATAACACTTAATAAAGAGCAATTTCTACATCCAAATATCGTCCGTTGAAACTTGCTACAGTTGACTTGGAATTGCAAATAGGGAACTGCAAACTGCGTTGGCTAATTCAGGAAAGTGGTTCTACAGAAAATAACGAAATTTCCCAAAAAGGTGGATTACTTAAATTGAAGGCACTTGCTTATAAAACAGATATTGCATTAAGTCTATTTGCACAGTAATTGGCTTATTGTATTTTACACTCCCTTTAAATCAAACCCAATTCTTAATTTTATGAAACGTCCAATAATTTTGCATTTCCTTGTTATTTGCCTGTTTGGATTCACTTTTGCGCAGGACAAACCCCAAAAAAACAAAAAAATAGTGGTGGCCTATGTAACTTCCTGGAGTAAAATTATTCCCAATCGTGACTTAATTACCCATATAAATTATGCTTTTGGACATGTAAACAGTTCTTTTAATGGGATAAGGATCGATAATCAAGAGCGACTAAAAGAAATTGTAGCGCTTAGAAACCAGTCGCCAAGTTTAAAAATACAACTTTCTATAGGAGGTTGGGGTAGTGGAGGTTTTAGTGAAATGGCGAATGACGACAATTTAAGAAACCTATTTGCCAAAGATTGTAAAAGAGTGGTTGATGAATTTTTGCTAGACGGTATTGATATTGATTGGGAATATCCAACTGCAGACTACGCAGGAATAGTTGCAAATCCGGATGATACCAAAAATTTTACGACAATGATGAGGGCAATTAGGAAGGAATTAGGAGCAGATAAATTACTTACGCTTGCAACAATCGCCAATGCTCGTTACATTAATTTTGCAAAAATTATAAACGACGTTGACTTTGTGAACATCATGGCCTATGACATGGCCTCTCCTCCTTTTCATCATTCCGGTTTGCATAAATCAAAATTTACAAAAGAAATCTCTGTTGCCGAAGCCGTTAGTTTGCACCTCAAAGCGGGTGTACCTCCTCAAAAATTGGTATTAGGTATTCCATTTTACGGTAGATGGGGCAAAGAAGAAAACAGTTTTATATATTATAACAAAATAATAGCACTTAAAGGATATAAAGAAAAATGGGATAAAGTAGCAAAAGCGCCTTACTTGATAAATGAAATGGGCCAGTTTGTTTGCTCTTTCGAAAATAAGAAGTCTATCGCAGCAAAGTGCAAATTTATAAAAGAAAAAGGTCTGTTGGGAATCATGTATTGGGACTATGCTGGAAATGATAGCGAGTTAACTTTAAGCAAAGCAGTAGCATCGGGAATTCTTTTAAATTAGGCAATTTGTTCAAACGATTAAATCTTTGTCCTTGCTTGTTTTTTTTGAACTAAAAATTAAAAATACGTTTTGTAAATGCCGATATATTGACTTAATTTGTGAGGAGTCGATAGTTTTAAAAACTAACTATCCAAGCAATTATTTTATAAACTGACAAGTAGAATTTCCATTTACCCATTGCAGAATTTTTCGCATCTACCGCTTTTCTACATGACTATACACGGGCGAGTTTGTGCATTTCGGGGGCTAAAGATCGCACTCAAAACTTGCGGAAATAGCTAACAAGTATTTTAAGCAAAGGCCTTTCTATTGCTCGGGTGGGCGCACTAAAAACAGGTAGAACAGACAATTTTTTTTAAATCAAAACGGGTTTTTCAAACGATTGAACATCATTAGATATTAGAGTAGTTGAGAATTAAGTTTTCACCTAATTGGCTAAAAAAAACTGAAAAGCGCTATGAAATTGATCAAAATTATTCTTCCGTTGCTCTTAACTTTAATAAATTGTCCTTTATCGGGAATTGCGCATCAACATGTGGAAGTTATGGATTCCACCGCGCAAGAAAACGATATAAAAGTGCTAGTAAATCAAGTTGCCTATAACACCAAGAGCAATAAAGAAGCGATCATTAAGAGTGATAAAATTTTTCCGACCAAACTTGCTTTTCAAGTACAAAATACAGCAAATGATCGCATTGTATTTACTGGCATAATCAAGAAAGCGGAACAAGTAAAGGACTGGAGCGGCGAAATAAGTTACCGAAAATTAGATTTTTCATCATTTCAAAAACCGGGGACTTATCGCATAGTCTTCGAGTTTCAACAAAAACAATACGCTTCCCCTACGTTCAAAATTGGAGACGATGAATTGGCTAAAATTGCTTTTCCAGCCATCGCATCTTTCTTCTATCACCAAAGAGCAAATTCGCGCCAAGAACAGGAAGCAGATAAACACGTTAAGTTATATGGAAGCGAAAAGACGGTGGATCTAAGGGGCGGCTGGTGTGATGCTTCGGGCGATGTCAGCAAGTATTTTTCTCATTTGGCTTATACCAATTTTATGCTGCCCCAGCAAATCCCGATGGTTACCTGGGCAATGGTTAACACTGTTGAAAATGTTCCGTCGTTTTTGAAAGACATAAATGCTAAAGAAAATTATACCAAAGAAGCACTCTATGGCGCTGATTATTTGATGCGTTCACTTTCTCCCGACGGGTATTTTTACATGACGGTTTTCAGCTATTTTGATAAAGACCCAAATGCCAGACGGATTGTTGGTTTGTTGGCGGATAGTAAAACCACTGCAGATTATCAAGCAGCTTACCGCGAAGGAGGCGGAATGGCAATCGCTGCCTTGGCTCGCATCTCGAAATGGAATTTAGGTGGAGATTTCACTGCCAAGCAATACTTGGCTACTGCAGAAAGAGCTTTTGATCACCTTCAAAAGTTTAGCTTAAACTATGATGACGATGGAAAGAATAATATTATAGATGATTATTGTGCATTAATGGCTGCCACAGAACTGTGGAAAGCAACGCAAAAACTAATTTACCAAAACGAAGCTCGAAAAAGAGCGGAGCACTTAAACGAAAGACTTTCTACCGAAGGTTATTTTATTGCGGATGATGATCGACGTCCATTTTGGCATGCGGCAGATGCTGGTTTGCCAATAGTTGCTTTGGTTCGATACCTAGATGAAGAAACAAACCATACTTACCGCGAAAAAGCATTGAAAAGTATAAAAAGCTTTTTAGATTTTCAATTAAAGATCAACCAAGAAACAGCAAATCCTTTTGACTATGCAAGGCAGGTTTTTAACTTTAATGGAAACAATAAACATGGTTTTTTTATTCCACATGAAAACGAAAGTGGCTGGTGGTGGCAAGGAGAAGATGCAAGACTTGCTTCTTTGGCAACAGCGGTTATTCTTGGTGGGCGTTTGGTTTATCCTGATAAAAATGGAGCTTTAGGCATTAAATCCTCCTTGGCAGCATTTGCCTTCCATCAAATTGATTGGATTTTAGGCCGCAACCCTTACAACATGTGCATGATGTATGGCCAAGGCACAAACAATGTTCCATATATGGCTTCTATGTATGGGCATGGAACTGGTATTGGCGGGATTTCTAACGGAATTACCGGAAAGGACGGCAATCCAGACGGCTCGGGGATAGATTTTAAAGTTGAGGATAACGGAAACGAATGGCGTTGGAGCGAGCAATGGATTCCGCATACAGGCTGGTTTTTACAGGCAGTTACCGCAATTACAAATAAAGATTTTGATGATAAAAAGTAGATTTTTAATCCTAGCTATTCTTCTTTTCATCGGATTAGAAGCAGTTAAAGCGCAACAAAGAAATATTAAAGCGTTGGTTTTAACCGAGCGTGGGGGGCAACACGAAGGTTTTGTAGTAGCAGCACTTGGATGGTTGCAACCTTTTGCAACCAAAAACCATATAGAACTCACTGTCATCAACAATACCGAACCAATAAACGAAGCTTACCTTGCTGATTTTTCATTGTTCATTCAGCTTAATTATCCGCCATACAATTGGACGGATACCGCAAAAGGCGCATTGGAGAAATACATCGACGAGGGTAGAGGCGGTTGGGTGGGTTTTCACCATGCCACACTTTTGGGCCAATTTGATGGATTCGGACTTTGGCAATGGTTTTCGGATTTTATGGGAGGAATTCAGTTTAAAAACTACATAGCCGACAGGGCATCTGGAACGGTTAGCGTAGAAGCAACAAAGCACCCGGTAATGCGTGGTTTACCAAGAAGTTTTATCATCCCGGATGATGAATGGTATATCTTTGATAAAAATCCTCGTTCCAATGTAACTGTTCTGGCAAACGTAGATGAATCTAGCTACCAACCTCCAACGGATATAAAGATGGGCGATCATCCTGTGATTTGGGTTAACCCAAATAAAAAAGCTAAGAACGTATATTTTTTAATGGGACACCACGCCAATTTATTAAGGTCGGAGGAGTTTAAAAAAATGTTTGCCAACGCCATTTTATGGGCATCAAAAAAATAATAAAAAATGAATAAACTATCCCTTTCACGTTGTACAGTTCTGCTGCTGTTCTTGAGTCTTACTTCGGCAAAAGCCCAATTTCCAAGATTTAAAGTATTGGCTTTTTACAGTAACAATGTAGAGCCGGATCATCAGCAATTTGCAAATGATGCGATAAAGTTTTTTAAAGATTTAACCATAGGCGACGGTTTTGTGTTTGATACCACCAGCAACTTTAACGATTTAAACGTGAAAAAGCTGAAAGATTATCAGCTAGTAATGATGCTTAATGATTTTCCTCATAGCATTGATCAAAGAGCAGCTTTTGAAAAATATATGGACAATGGTGGCGGTTGGATGGGCTTTCATGTTTCCGCATATAACGATAAGGATACCAAATGGCCATGGTTTGTTAACTTTTTAGGCGGCGCTGTTTTTTACACTAATAATTGGCCACCAATGCCCGCTAAAATTGTAATCGACGAAAAGCAGAGCCCGGTTACTAAAGCCTTACCTCCAACTTTTATTGCACCTATTAATGAATGGTATCAATGGAAACCAAGTCCGAGAGCAAACAAAGACGTTAAAGTTTTTGCAAGCTTGGCTGCAGATAACTATCCGTTTGGCTTAAAAGACATTATACAGGGCGGCGATACACCGGTAGTTTGGAGCAATACCAATTATCGGATGATTTACCTAAACATGGGACATGCCGGGCATATTTTTACGGATGCAACGCAAAACATGCTTATTATAAACGCTTTAAAATGGGTAATAGCAACGGATAAAAAAGGAGATGTTTTTAAACGTTAAGAAATATTTGACAGAAGAAAGATTTTACCGTTTGCGCATGATGCACAATTTATCCTCTTTTCTGATTTTCTTACTTTTAGGAACGTCGGCCAAAATGATTTGAATCTATGGGAGGGAATATTGATGAATGGATTTAAGATCAATTTGCCATGGAGCATTGTTATGGCAGCTCGGCATACAATTGTTGCCAATTTGAGTTTTGGAAAAATTAATCACAAAAACTAGTATTTATGTTCATTACGTCAAAATAACTTATCTTTCAGATTGATAAATACCTAAACGTATAGGCTTTGTTAACACAATATGCCATAGGTGGTTTTTCCTGGATCGGAAAGAAGCTGCACTAGCGCAAAGAAAGTAGCGCCACATCCTGTAAAATGTTTCGTCGTAGTCGGCTTTTATGCTTTCCCAGCGCTCTTCAAAGTTTTTTAACCACGCAAGTAAAGTTGGATCGTAATAAGTGCCGAAATTGTGCCAATCTTCCAAAACAAATAATCCCTGCCAAGCTTTAGAAAGTTGGCTTGCAGAGGGCAACATTCCATTAGGAAAAATATACTTGTCTATCCAAGGATCAGTCGTCTTAGCGTCGTAATTGCCGCCGATAGAATGAATTAAAAATATCCCATCATCTGTTAGATTTTTAGCAGCGACTTCCATATATTTCCTAAAATTCCGATATCCAACATGCTCTAACATCCCAATAGAAACAATTCGCTCAAATTTCTCATTTACATCACGATAATCCTGCACTCGGATCTCAACTGGCAGGCCTTTGTTATTCTCTTGAGCAAGTTCGGCTTGGGGTTTAGAGATGGTAATTCCGACCACAGAAACGCCGTAATTTTGTGCAGCATATTTGGCAAAACCTCCCCAGCCGCATCCTATTTCTAGCAATCGCATACCCTTTTCTAATTTAAGCTTGCGACAAATCAATTCAAGTTTTGCCTCCTGTGCTTCTTCCAAGTTAGTGGCTGTTTGCCAATAACCGCAAGAGTACATCATTCTAGTATCAAGCATTTGCTCAAAAAGCTTGTTGCCTATGTCGTAATGTTTATGCACAACCTCTTTAGATCGAACCGTTGTTTGCATGTTTTTAAACTTTGCTTTTAAAAAATAAAAAGCGGTGTTAATGTCTCTTGGCAATTTTTTATCCAACCGATGATATAAAACCCGATGCAAAAATTCATCAACTGCTTCGCAATCCCACCATCCGTCCATATATGCCTCGCCAAAAGCCAACGCGCCACCCCCTACAATTCTGCTATAAAGTTTCGGGTTGTTTACTTGTATATCCCAGGGCCTGTCTCCATCAACAACTACATCAACAGTTGCAAAAGCTTTACGGAAAATTTCTTTGAGTGAAATCATGAGCTGATTATTTTTTCTCTTGAGCCATCAAAAATAGAAATTTTATCTGCTTATCAAACATCTGTAAAACTGTGTGCTAAACGGCTATAAATTCTAAATAGAGACTTAGGTTCCAAAAGAGAACACACAAAATAATCCTTTTGAGACCATTAATCCCAATAGTCTAGCTAACAAATTTAAAGAATGGTAATCCCTATCTAAGAGGAAATGCGAAAGCCTTAAACTGCTTTTTTCATTCCTTTAATTAGAACAAGGGGTACAAAAGGAATAATAAAAAGGAATTGTATCATTTGCACAAAGGAATAATAAACCCCCACCAGTTGTCTGAATACCGCATCTTACAACACAAAAAAACATCGCAAGTTGTCCCTCACGCTACAGAAACACTTCTGATAAAACCGATATAAAATTTCCAGTTTATTTTGTGCGAACGTTGTTTGATAATATTGCTATTTATAAAAGAACCACCCTTTTTTTATGTCTACAAATCGCTTATATTTATCTGGTGGCAACTCGCTAAAAAGGTTAATTGATATCAGTATACACGCAATAAGTCAATTAATGCTAAAAATTAGTACCCTGCAGCGACTAAGCAAAATTATCGAATTGGTTTAAAATCAAAAATATGGAAAGAAGGAATTTTATCAAAAGTGGTTCAATTGCAGGACTTTCACTAGCCTCAATAGGGGCGTTTGCATTCGGCGAGAAAAACAATAATGTTTTATTACCGCAAAAATTCTTTTCTGACGATTTCGAGTTAGATGAAATTACAATAGATGAACTTCAGGAACAAATGGCTAGCGGTAAGTTGTCATCAAGAGCCATTACGCAACTGTACCTTGACCGAATAAAAGCCATCGATAAGCACGGCCCGTCTATAAATGCAGTAATCGAGCTAAATCCAGATGCCCTGATGATTGCAGAAGCGATGGATAAAGAAAGAAAATCTGGAAAATTAAGAGGGCCGATGCATGGCGTTCCTGTGCTTATAAAAGACAATATAAACACGGGCGACGGCATGATGACCACTGCTGGTGCACTTGCACTGGTGGGCAACAAAGCCGGAAAAGATGCTTTTATCATCAGTCAACTTCGAGCCTCAGGCGCAGTACTATTGGGGAAAACCAATCTAAGTGAATGGGCAAACTTTAGATCGACGAGAGCATGTAGTGGCTGGAGCAGCAGAGGAGGTCAAACTAAAAATCCAAACGTGTTAGATCGAAGTGCTTGTGGCTCGAGCTCAGGCTCGGGGGCAGCTGTTGCAGCCAACTTATGCTCCGTAGCTATCGGTACAGAAACAGATGGTTCTGTAATAGCGCCTTCCTCTTTCTGCGGGATTGTGGGGATAAAACCTACTGTTGGCTTATTAAGCCGCCATGGCATTATTCCTATATCCGCCACGCAAGATACTGCTGGCCCAATGGCCAGAACGGTAAAAGATGCTGCAATATTATTGGGCGTTTTAGCCGGAATAGACGCCGCAGACTCCGTAACGGCCAATAGCAACGGCAAAGCGCAAAAAGACTATACAAAATATCTGGTTAAAAATGGATTAAAAGGAAAAAAAATAGGAATTGAAAAATCATTTTTAAAAGGGCATGAGGGCGTTGTCGGTTTATTAAATGAAGCAATTGAAGTACTAAAAAAACAAGGCGCAACCATAGTAGAAATCGAACTGCTAAAAGAAACCAATAAATTGGGGGATGCTGAATTGACTGTACTAAAATATGAATTTAAAGATGGCGTAAATAACTATCTCGCCACTGCCAATGCTCCTGTAAAAACACTTGCAGAAGTAATCGAGTGGAACAAAAAGAACGCTGCGAAAGCAATGCCTTTCTTTAAACAAGAGTTGCTGGAAAGCTGTGAGCAAAAAGGCCCGCTTACTGATCAAGATTATAAAGATGCGTTGGCTCTTTCCACTAGCGCAAGAAAAATAATAGATGACATGTTGCAAAAAAATCACTTGGATGCCTTGTGCGGCACTAGCATCGGTTTACCTGGTTGCATAGATTTGATAAATGGTGATTACGATACGGGATTCTATTTTTGCCCGCCCGCAGCTATGGCTGGATATCCACACATAACGGTCCCTATGGGCAATGTTAACAATTTGCCCATAGGGCTATCATTTGTGGGCACTGCGTATGACGAACCCGGAATTTTAACCCTAGCTTACGCTTATGAACAGGCAACCAAAAAAAGAAAAATACCAAAATTTGTAGAGGTTGTGATGGGATAATTTTTTGATCAGCAAGTAAAAAAATAAATCCTAAACCTTGTTTTAGGTTGAGGAAATTCATTGACTGATTTGATAGCTACTTCAAATGATTTTTTACTATTTCTTCTAAATCTGTAATGTCAAATGGTTTTGCAAGATAACTATCTGCGCCAGCCTGATCAGCCAACTTTTCAATATCGGTGTTTGCGGAGAAATAGATTACTGGAATGTTTTTTAAAGCAGGATTGTTCTTTAACGTTCGGGTTGCATTAATGCCGCCTAAGTCTGGCAACCAATTGTCCATAAAGATTAGATCTGGCATAAAAGACCCTACCTGATCTTCTATGTTCCTTGCATTTTCTGACGTTTTTATCTCGTAGCCCGCCTCTTCTAAGATGTACGTACAAATCTCTAAAATATCTTTGTCATCATCAAAAACTAAGACTCTCTTTTTACTTTGCATAATGTCTTTAAAATTATCTATTTAAATGATTTATAAAATCAGCCATCTTATCTGCATCTATTACTAAACTCTTTTTTAAAGAACTAATGGCAACCTCTGGCATATAAGGCATAATAGCAGTTTTTGGATTCTGTATCACTACAGTGCCGCCTAATTGAGCAACTCTTTTTAATCCTTCCGTTCCATCAGCGTTTGACCCCGAAAGCAAGATACAAACCAAATTTTCTTTGTAGATTTCTGCTGTAGCTTGAAAAGCAACATCTATAGACGGCCGGGAATAATTTACCTTTTCAGAATAATCTAATGAAAAGCTTTTATCCTCCTCTATTAACACATGGTAATTTGCCGGAGCTAGATAAATAATACCTTCTCTTACAAAGCTTTTTTCTTCTACTTCCCTAACTGACAGAAGCGTGCGGCTTTGCAAGAGCTTTACCAGCATAGATTCATTTCCAGACTTCCTATGCACCACTATCAAAATAGGAAAATCGATATCGACTTTTAGCAACGGTAGTACTTCTAGTAAAACATTTAAACTTCCCGCAGAGCCGCCAATAACCATAGCTTTACAACATATTGTATCTACAGTTTGCGCCATATTTTTTCCTTATTAATTCTACTAAACTGTTTTCTATTTTCCCAAAAATCTAAACTTTCCTTACTTCCCAAAGCAAGATAGCCTAATTTTTCTAAGCTATTATCGAACAAATTAAATACGATATGCTGGAGATCTTTATCGAAATAGATCAGCACATTTCTACAAAGAATAAGTTGAAATTCGTTAAACGAATGATCTGAAACCAAATTGTGTGTGGAAAAGATCATCTTCTCCCCCAATATCTGGTCAAATTTAGCGAGGGAATAGTTCGCAGTATAATAACTAGAGAAATCGCATTGACCACCAGCTTCCCTATAGTTTTCTGAATACAACTTTATATAATTAAGCGGAAAAATAGCTGCCTTGGCGCTTTCTAATACAGCAGGATTGATATCTGTTGCGTATATGATAGATTTACTTAACAAACCTAATTCGTTTAAAATGATAGCAAGAGAATAAGCTTCTTCGCCGGTGGAGCAACCCGCTACCCAAATTCTAATGAATGGATAGGTACCAAGATTGGGTAAGACATCCTCTCTCAGCGATTTATAGAATGATGGATCACGGAACATCTCGGTAACGTTTACTGTTATCTCTTCTAAAAATCTTTTAAAATAAGCCTTATCAGATTTTATAGCATATCTAAACTCGGCAAAACTTACAAAGTTATCTAGAGAATAGAGCCGTCCAATTCGTCTCTTTATTGATGCGTGAGAATAGCCAGAAAAATCATATCCATAATTCTCTAACACATCATCTAACAATGTTTTTACCTGTTCATTATCGATGCCATCTTCCGTAACCACCTAAATTAGATATTTCTTAATCTCTATCAACAAATCATCTACATTAACGGGTTTAGATAAATAACCAGAAGCACCTGCCAGTAAGCAATGTTCTTTATCGCCAACCATTGCTTGTGCGGTGATGGCTACAACAGGCAAATGCTGCATTTCTACATTTCTTTTCATAAATGCAATTGCCTCGTATCCATCCATCTCAGGCATCATCATATCCATTAATACTAACTTTATCTCAGGATTTTTCGCAATGCAAGAAAAACCTTCTTTTGCACTTATTGCAGAAAAACACAAAAACCCCTTTGCTTGAAGAACAGCTTTTAGTGCAAAAATGTTTCTTGGGTCATCATCAATTATCAGAATAAATTTATTAGGCATACTTTTTAAGAACGTTTAATATTTGGACGATTTTCATATAACCAAACCCGCAATAGCGAGCTGAGTTGATCCATGTCTACAGGTTTACTTATGTAATCTGAAGCGCCTGCGGCAATGCACTTTTCTCTGTCGCCCATCATTGCTTTTGCGGTAACGGCCAAAATAGGCAGGTTTTTATACCTCACATCCTCTCTTATTTTCTTGGTGGTTTCATACCCATCCATTTCCGGCATCATCATGTCCATCAACACAACGTCTACTTTGCTTATGTTTTCGTCTAAAATTTTAAGCGCTTCCTTGCCATCAGTTGCAGTTAAAACATGCATTTTATGTTGCTCGAGTATTTTAGATATTGAAAAAATATTTCTAACATCGTCATCTGCAATCAAAACCGTTTTACCAGCCAGTACATCCTGTAGTTCGCCAAAACGCTTCGAACGAATTATTTTTTCATTTCCTCTTTCTTCCACCAAATGGAGAAAAAGACCTGCTTCATCTAATATTCTTTGATAAGAATGTGCGGTTTTAACTACTATAGAATCTGCGTATTGTTTAATTCTTTTCTCCTCTCCCTTTGATAGATTCTTGCCCGTGAATATGATGATGGGTAAATTCTCCAAACCTGGATTTTTTTTAATCACCTCAAGTGTTTCGTAAGCAAGTCTATCTGGCACACCCATGTCTAAAATAACACAATTAACATCTGGCTTAGCGAGCACTTTAACACTCTCCTCTACATCCCTAACCAATTCTGTCTGAATGTTAAAGTTGCTTAAATAATAGCTCAATGCTTTTGCGTGTTGCTCGTTCTCTTCTACAATTAATACCTTTTTGGTCTTACCGCTTAGCGCATCTTCCAGCTTGCTAAACATTTCTTGCATGTGCTCAAAAGCAAAAGGCTTGTTAATAAACTCTACTGCGCCCTTTTGTAAACTTTCTTTTCTTACGTGTAAAGACGACATGATGTGTACAGGTATGGGACGCGTTCTCGGGTCAGCTTTTAGTTCTTCCATTACCTGCCATCCATCTTTTATGGGAAGTTGAATATCCAAAAGTATTGCCTGCGGCAAAAAAGTTTGTGCAAGTTCTATTCCTACATCACCACGAACGGCAACCAAACCTTTATAATCTTTATCTCGTGCAAATTTTAACAAAGTTTTTGCAAAACCAGTATCGTCTTCAACAATTAATATAACTTTATCGTCGGCGGTAATGTTGTCTCTGTCGTCGTCTACGTCTTGCGGAATCGCCATTGTTGTTAAATGCTTAACCACCGATTTAATAGCGTCTTTTTCAACCTGCTCTGGCTTTAGTTCACCTTTTTCTAAAATAACATGGTCGGCAATTGGTATAGTTAAGCTAAAATTGCTGCCCTTTTCTTCTTCGCTATCGAGTGATATATACCCGCCCAAAAGCCTAGCAAGTTCTCTACTAATAGAAAGGCCGAGACCTGTACCTCCAAATCTTCTTCTTGTAGAGCCATCTGCTTGTTGGAAGGCCTCGAAAATTAAACCTTGTTTGTCTTGAGGAATGCCCAATCCGGTATCAGACACCGTAAATACAATTGCGTTTAATGCATTGTTTTTTTCTAGTTTGAGCTTAACTGATCCGTTGGATGTGAACTTAACCGCATTAGAAAGTAGATTTTTTAAAATCTGCTCCAGTCGCATTCTATCGCTATTGAAGATGGTCGGAAATTCTGGATGCGCTTCTATAGTAAAGTCCAATTTCTTCTCGTTAGCCACAGGCTTAAACAAACCACGCATGGTGGCAATTATTTCTTCTGTTGCGATGTCTGACCTATCCAGCTCCATTTTCCCAGCTTCTATTTTCGACAGATCCAGAATCTCATCTATCAAACTTAAAAGTCCTTGACCTGAGCTTTGAATTACGGAAGCGAATTCTTGATGTTCTTTGTCCATTTCCTCACTCTCTGACATTAACCTGGATAGCAGAAGGATAGAATTTAATGGCGTCCGCAACTCGTGAGACATATTTGCCATGAACTCAGATTTATACTTTACACTTAACTGTAAAGCCTCGGCTTTTTGTTGAATATCTAAATTTCGCTCATTAATCATTTCATTCCGTTCTTCCAATAAGCTCGAACGTTCTTCTAATTCTTGATTGGCCTGTAACAACTCTTCTTGTTGTACTTTTAATTCTTCTTCTGAGGCTTGAAGTTTTTGTGTTTGCGCTTCTAACTCAGCATTCATTCCTTCCAATTCGCCGTGCTGAACTTGCAATTCCTCTGTTTGTGCTTGGGTTTCTTCTAGTAGCGATTGCAATTGCTGTCTGTTTTGGGCGCCAATAAGTGCTGTTCCAACATCAGACATCACAGATTTAAGAAGTTCTATTTCTACTGAAGTAAAAGAACCAGTGGTACCGAGTTGAATGCCTCCAACTGAAATTTCATTCCTAATAATCGGAATAACGATAATCTCAACAGGCCGAATGGTTCCTGTAGAATAGCTGATCGTGAAGTCATTTTGGGGAACGTCTTTTACCAAAATAACTTCGCCCGTTTTTACCGCTTGCCCTAACAAACCTTCTCCCAACTCCAAGGTTTGTTGAAGATTTTTAGATAAAGTTGCATATTGTCCCTTTAAATGTAAAAGACCATCACCTTTGAACATGTATAAAACACCAATTTGGGCGTTTACGTAAGTGGCTAAAAAATGAATAATATCTTCAGAAAGTTCAAATATATTTTTTTCTCCAACCATCCTGACGTTTAAACCCGCCACCCCCGCCTGCATCCATTCCTTCTCTGTTAAAGTATTAAATGAGTGTTTAAGCGCCTTAGCCATATTGTTTAGAGATCCGGAAAGCTCGCCAATGTCATCTTGTGTCTGGTTGTCCAACCGCATGTCATAATCACCTTTTGATATCCGATAAGCGATATCTTTAATGGCAATAAGTCTATTTTCAATTTCTGATTTCTGGCCCTCGATTTCTCGCTGAAGTCTAACTCTGTCGTCAAAATCGACCGACACTTTGCGGTAGAAAAACAAGGTTATGATGATGGCTAAAATAGAAGCTATAACGATTAACACGGGCGTATAAGTAGTTAATTTATTTAACTCTTGAGTCCTTTCACCGAGTAGTCGCCGCTCCTCTGCGCTCATCTTAGCCACTAATTTTCTCCCATCATCCATATACGACTTACCCCGCAGCAGAATGGATTCGTCTATTTGTTTTCCAGAAGCTTTTAAATCAATCGCACTTTGGAGCACATCAAATCGTTTGTTAAAAACCGTTTTAATTGCGCCAACATAATTTCGCTGAACAGGGTTCTCTCTAGTGTCATTCGCTACCTTCGCTAAAATTGAGTTTATGCTATCTCTTGCACCAAGAAAAGGCTCTAAAAACACCTTATTTCCGTTTAGAAGATAGCCACGCTGTCCTGTTTCTGCATCTATCATTTTAGAGAGTGCATGTTGGATATCCAAAATAACCTCGTCGCTCCCTTTTACCATATCGGTACTTTTTATCAGATTGCTGATGCTGATGTAAGAGGCCAGAGAACTTATAAAAAGAATAATAAGTGAAAGTCCGAGGCCTAGACGCAGATTGTTTTTTAACGTTGTCTTCATTAATTTATCAGAATATTTTAATCGAAGTTTGTTTGATTAACATCTTTGATGTCGACAGGAATATCAAAATAAAACTCGGAACCCCGACTTGGAGAGCTGTGCACCCCGATTGTTCCCTGATGCCTTTCTACAACAGTAGAACAGATGTACAAGCCTATTCCCAGGCCATTAAAATGTGCACTATTTTCTTCCACTCTGTAAAACTTTTCGAAGATGTAGGGCTGCTCCTCTTCAGGAATTCCAATGCCATAATCTTTCACTGAAATCCGCAGACGACCATCAAGTATGCCTATTGAAACGTTAATTTGATCTGTATTCGGCGCATATTTAATTCCATTGGTTATAAAGTTGATAACGACTTGCTCCAACCGCCCTTCATCTCCATAAACCAATTCATCACAATCTCCAATTTTGTGAATGGTGAAGTTAGGATAAGCGCTTTGCATCATTTCTATAGCATTGTCTACCACATTATTTGCAGGAAAATACTGCATGTTAAACTTAAGTTTACCGCTCTCTATTTTAGATATATCTAACAGATCTACAATAAGTTCGTTAAGCTTTTGGAGCTGGGTGTTTGCCTTATTCAAGTGACTAATTGCAGTGCTGGTGTCGCCTTTATTTAAACTGCGTTGCAGCAGCTGAATGTAGCCCTTAACGCTTGTTAAAGGAGTTTTTAACTCATGACTAGCAATGCTGATAAATTCGTCTTTTTTATGCTCTGCTTCTTTTCTAGTTTCTATCTCAGCCAACAATCGTGCTTGCATTTCATTAAGCTTTCTATTTTGCTCATAGATACGGTAGAAAGTCTTTATTTTTAGTAGTAAAATGCTAACATCTACAGGTTTAGTGATGTAATCTAAGCCGCCGCTGTGATAACCCTTTGTTATAAATTGGGGCTCTGTGTTCGCCGCTGAAAGAAAAATGATCGCAGTGTCTTTAGATTTGCTAAATCCAGAAATGGCTTCTGCAACTTCAAAACCATCCATTTCTGGCATTTGTACGTCCAAAATAATTAATACATAGCTCTGCTTCAAAACTTTCTTCAAGGCTTCTTCGCCAGATGAGGCTGTATCAACTTCGAAATTATGGGCTTGAAGCACTCTTTGCAACGAAATTAAATTTTCCGGCAAATCATCAACTAATAAAATCATTCTTTTTGTTGGATGTAAATGTTGAGTAGCAATCTAACAAATTTTGAAGCTAACAACGCAAAATGCTAGGATTAACATTGCACGTTGAGCAAATGTTTTTTATTTTTTTTATAAGAACTTATCGTTAAAGGTATCGCCTTGACTTACGTCGCCAGTTTCATATCCTTTTTTAAACCAGTACATACGCTGTTTAGAAGTTCCATGCGTAAACGAATCTGGATGGACTTCGCCGGTTGCTTGCTTTTGTAACCTATCATCTCCTATCGAATTAGCGGCATTTAGCGCTTCCTCAATATCGCCAGGATCTAATTTAAAGTCATTTAAATTTTTAGCATCATGTGCCCAAACACCAGCAAAAAAATCTGCCTGCAATTCTAATTTTACTGATAGTTTGTTGTACTCTTCTTCACTTAACTGACCACGTGCACGATCCATTTTTTCTGAGGTGCCCAGCAAGTTTTGCACATGATGGCCAATTTCATGAGCAATTACATACGCTTGCGCAAAATCACCAGCTGCGCCAAATTTATTCGCCAACTCGTCGTAAAAAGTTAGATCGATGTAAACCTTTTGATCTGCGGGGCAATAAAAAGGACCAACTCCTGCACTTGCGTTGCCGCAACCGGTTTGCACGGCATCTGTAAATAACCGCAAAGTGGGCTCTTCATAGGTTTTCCCCATTTTTGAGAATTCGGCTGTCCAAACTTGTTCTGTAGATCGCAGTATTAGTCCCATTTGATTGCCTGCAGAATCCGTTGGAAGACCTTTGGACACTTTTACATTTTCTGAATTTGAGGTTTGCGAGACCAACCCAGTAAAATCTTTCCCAAAGAAGAGCCCAACAACAACAACCAGAAGTCCAATGCCTCCGCCGAGAATGGTTTTTCCACCTCCGCCGCCGCTACTTCCTCGGCTGTCCTCTATATTGTTGCTGCCTTTTCCAAATATCTGCATGGTTAATATAATTATCGTTTGTCGAAGATAAAATAAAAACTTTTAAACCCATTAAAATTTAGCGAAACATCCCTTAAAAAAACGCGCTTACTTCGCTTGTAGTTCGGTATTAGGCATTAAAGACTTCCAACGCTTTTTCTATTCGCAATTGTGTTTTCTCTACCCCAAGTGCAGTCGCTATATCGAAAACACCAGGTCCAAATTTCTCTCCAACAAGCATTATCCTAAAAGGAAGCATCAATTCTCCGGGCTTAAAACCTTGTTTTTCGGCCAACGATTTAAATAAATTTTCTGCGACTTCTGCATTGGTTAAATCAACATGATCGGCATAAGCTTCAAAAAAAGCAGACTTTTCAGGTGTCCACTTAGCTTTTACTGCTGCATCATCATACGTTTTCGGCAATCGGAAAAAATAAGCAGACTGAGCAATAAAATCGGGCAATAGAAAGCATCGGTCTTTAATCATCTCCAAAACTTGAATAAGATAATTGTCGCTTTCCACTTCAATGTTCGCTTTCTGCAGTTCTACCTTTACCATCCTACACAACTCGGCTGCAGGTGTAATTTTAATCCATTCATGATTAAACCATTTGGCTTTTTCAAAATCGAACTTAGCTCCCGCTTTGCTTATTCGCTCTAAAGAGAATTTTTCTTCGAGTTCATTCAAGTCAAATATTTCCTGCTCAGTTCCGTCATTCCAACCTAACATAGCCAACATATTTACGAAAGCACCCGGCAAAAAGCCCAGCTCCTTAAATCCTGTTGTTACAATTTCTGTTTTGGGATCGGTCCAGTTCATGGCGTACACCGGGAAACCAAGTCTATCGCCATCACGCTTACTAAGCTTTCCATTTCCATCTGGCTTTAAAATAAGTGGTAAGTGTGCCCACTGCGGCATAGCATTTTCCCAGCCTAAATATTTCCAAAGTAGCATATGTACAGGCGCAGATGGAAGCCATTCTTCTCCTCTAAACGCATGAGAAATTTCCATCGCTTTGTCATCTACCACTACCGCCAAATGATAAGTAGGCATCCCATCCGCCTTTAACAAAACTTTGTCATCAATTCCACTTGTTTCGAAAGTCACATCTCCTCTTATCAAATCTTTAAAAGAAACATTTTCTCCCTCCGGAATTTTTATTCTAATGACATGAGGGGTATTCCTTTCTAAAAGCGAAAGCATATCTTCGTGGTTTAACGTAAGCGAATTGCGCAGGTGCATGCGTGTTGCCTGGCCATATTGAAAATTAGGAATCTCTTTTCTTTGCTCTTCTAATTCTTCGGGTGTATCAAAAGCATAATACGCATGCCCCTCAGTTACCAACTGTTCAGCAAATACTTTATAAGAAGCTTTACGTTCGCTTTGGCGATAAGGTCCAAAAGCGCCCGGATTGCCCGGACTTTCATCGGGCATTATTCCGCACCAGTTTAAACAATCAATAATATACTCCTCTGCACCATCTACAAATCTATTTTGATCGGTATCTTCTATTCTTAAAATAAATTTTCCGTTGTGTTTTTTGGCAAATAGATAGTTAAACAATGCGGTACGGACACCTCCCAAATGTAGGCCGCCCGTTGGACTTGGGGCAAATCTCACCCTTACTTCTTTTTCCATAATTGGGAATGTTGCGCTTTCGATCCCATACATTTGGTTCGTCGAAAGTTAATCGCCCTACCAAACGGGCAGGTGCTACAAAGATATGTTTTTTATGTTTTTTTCGTTTTCTTATTGTACTTTGCCTTCGTAAGCATGAATCCATACCAGAAAAAACGACGCTGGAAGTTTTTCCTCCTCATTTTTGCAATCTTAATTGGCATTGCGTCCATTTTTTACACCGATTCATTCGTGAAAAAAATGGAGCGCGAAGAAGCAACTCAATTTCAGCTTTGGCTGAAAGTTACAGAACGCTCTATGTTTTTGATGGATAACGACAATTATACCGGCATCATGGATGCTGTTCGAGAAAACATGAAGATGCCCGTTATTTTAACGGACAGTACAGGGAGAATTACTTCTTCAACCGGGTTGGACAGCACAAAAACGATGTATGCGGACAACACAAAACTTACTTACGATAGTCTGTATTTTGTACGCCAATTGGCGATGATGAAGAGACAACATCCACCTGTAACCATTACTATTTTAGGGGATAACTTAAATGCATATTACAAAGACTCCTTTATTTTAACACAATTGAGGTTTTTCCCATACATTCAAATGGGTGTCATTTTTTTGTTTCTATTAACTGCATATACAGCATTTAGCTCAGCAAGAAAAGATGAACAGGACCAGGTTTGGGTTGGTTTGGCAAAAGAAACCGCTCATCAATTGGGTACACCTATCTCTTCTTTAATGGCTTGGGTAGAATTAATGAAATCTAAGTTTGACGCAGAAGACGATCCGTTAATTGCTGAGATGGAGAATGACATCAGGCGATTGGAGATTATTACCGATCGGTTTTCAAAAATTGGCTCAAAACCGATGTTAGAAGACCATGTGGTTTTTACCGTAGTACATAATTTCATAGAATATTTTAAAGTACGCACCTCCGATAAAGTGAAGTTTTCTATCACTGGAGATGAACAAGTTAGGGCTTTGCTCAATGTGCCCTTATTCGACTGGGTGACAGAAAACTTGCTAAAAAATGCGGCGAATGCGATAGATAATGCAGGCACCATTTCTGTAAATATAATAGAAAATCTAGCAAAGGAACAAGTTTTTATAGATGTTACCGATAGCGGTCGCGGCATACCCAGATCCAAATTCGATGCCGTTTTTCAGCCTGGATTTACCACTAGAAAAAGAGGTTGGGGACTTGGACTTTCGCTTACCAAACGCATCGTCGAAAATTACCATAGTGGAGAAATTTTTGTAAAAGATTCTGAAATTGGAAAAGGAACAACGTTTAGAATTATCTTAAAAAGCAGCTTAACTTATGAACCGACCACAACCTAACGAATACCCAGCTTGGGGCGAAACTTACATCAGCAAAATAAAAAATGATGTTTTTGACGCACTAACAGGCCAAATTACTGAGCTACCAACCTTATTATTAAACAACCAAGACAAAGAAAATTTCGCTTACGCAGACGGAAAATGGACGGTGAAAGAACTGCTTGGGCATTTGATAGATACCGAGCGCATATTAACTTATCGGCTTACGTGTTTCGCAAGAAATGAGCAACAACCGTTAGTTGGTTTTGACGAAAATGCGTATGTAACAGAAGCTCATTTTGTAAATAGAAGTTACATAAAACTTGCAGAAGAATTTGCAGCTTTACGAAAAGCAAACTTGTATCTTTTTGAATCGCTAAAAGAGGGGGAATTAGATAGAAAAGGAATTGCTTCTGATAGAGCAATAACAGTTAGAGCTTTGCTATTTGTAATTGCAGGGCATGTTGAGCATCACATACAAATTTTAAACGAACGTTATGATGTGGTTTAAAGATTTCTCGGTAGAAGAATTGAACGGAAAACCAAAAAATCACATTGGGGGCTTATTAGATATTGTATTTACTGAGATTGGGGTTGATTTTTTAGTTGCTACCATGCCTGTAGATCAGCGAAACCATCAGCCTGCGGGCATTCTACACGGAGGCGCTTCGGTGGTTTTGGCAGAATCACTTGGCAGCGTAGCTTCTTTTATGTGTATAGATCCAGAGAAATATGTTCCAGTTGGTTTAGAAGTCAATGCAAACCACTTGCGTCCTGTAAAAAGCGGATTGGTGAGGGGCGTTTGCACTAAAGTACATATCGGCGCAAAAACTCACATTTGGGACATTAGAATTTACAATGACCGAGGTAAAATGAGCTGCATCAGCCGATTAACGGTTGCTATTATAAAAAATTTCGGCCAGCGATTTTAAATTTGTTACTACATTGTTTAAGCGCCTTGCTAACGCTGCCCATTGGAACGGCAATCATTCCATTGTTTTTTACCAAAGAAAGATCAAGTGGAAGCGGAAAAAAAGCGCCCAAATTAGTAAGGACTTCAAAATTAGAATTTCGCGCTTATGCGCCATATTGCTTAAATAACCTTTACGTTTTTCGACTGTACCCACTTTAAACAAATGGTCTTATCAACTAAAAAGGTTAGTGCTGAACAAAATATTTAGATAAAACACACATATATTCCATCTTTAACAACAGGTATTTAAGTAAGACACGCGAACCATATTTAACCGAATAGATTCGATAAAATTGTTGCCTGAATTAAAATCTTTATCAACAAAAAAGCCTGCAAATTAACTTTGCAGGCTGTCTTTTAAATATGATAATAAATTAAATTACTTTCACATTAACAGCATTTAAGCCTTTTTTTCCGTTGGCAACTTCATATTGCACTTTGTCGTTTTCACGGATCTCATCAATTAAACCCGTAGAATGAACAAAAATTTCTGCGTCGCCGTTAGATGGAACGATGAAACCAAAACCTTTTGTTACATTGAAAAATTTTACTGTACCCTCTTGCATTGTATTTAGTATTAGATTGAGCTGGCAATATAGGAGATAAAATCATTAAAACAAAAAAACATTTAACATTTTTTAACAGCCCTTTGAAAGTTAACCAACAGACTGTTAGGGCTTTTTATAAGCTTTTCCTGTAATTCCCAAGGTAATCTCCGTGTTGTGTGGTATGCCCAATGTAGTTCCCGGCTGCACGGTAAAAAAACTATATATATAAATATCTGCAATGGCTTGTACTACCTTTTTCTTATTCTCGGCATTTTCCGGCAATACCCCCAAAACATCCTTAATATGTATACGACCCGTTACATCTACTATTGCTCGGCAGAAAAAATAAAAGTCTTTATACGCTTTGTCTATCTTAATTTCATATTGTGGAAACATATAATCGTATGCTTCGGTTCGTTTTACCAACGGATCTACCGTAGTTATTTTCTTAGCACTGACCGTGTTGTTTTTTGCGGTAATTATAACTGGATCTGTTGCCGCAAAAGCGCTATCGACATTTTTATTTATCATTTTCGCCCTATCGCTTATAAATGCAGTATCGCCGATACTAGGTCTTTGAAGTATCTCTGCAGATGTTTTAAGCTTACTTTTGATGTAATCTTGAGCATAAAAAGTCATGTTCACATCAGAAGCCATACCTTTTACAATATTTCTGCCGTCTACCTCCACCCTTCTAAAAACCAAGCTATCTTTGCTCACATGTTGCACTTTAAAAAATTCCGCAGCAAAATTATATACATTTCCGTGATCATACTGCATGTAAAAACGCTGCATCATTTGCTTTTGCGGGCTCCAAGCCAACATGGTATCTTCTGCGGCTACTTCAATAATCCACGATGGCTTTTGCATAAATCCCTCTGGATTAAACGATAGCCCCGAGCTAAATCTCCGCTTAACTTCTGTATAACGAATGCCCTTTACCGGCGCAAAAGTAAATTCCCTAAGAGAAGCATCATTGGTTTTTGTATTATTACAAGCTGCAAATAAAAATGATAAAAATAAAAAAAACAGACAATAGCGAAACATAGGGGTTTTTATATGGTGCAAAATAAACAATAAAATTTTGTTTTGAAACCGATATGTAAGACTTGCATTATGCAATTTAAAGCCTGTTAATCCCTAATCGCTTTTTACCAATAATACATTTATCAGCTTCTTTTACTCATTCTGTCCAAATTTTTTATCGTCTGATGGATGGTATCCAAGTTTATTTTCTCAATAATCTTTTACATAGCGGCTTTGTAAAACAAAACGGGATAACCTTTAAAGGATTATCCCGTTATGAATAAAATTACTTTTACTACTTTTTAGGATTCAGAATGTCTTTAATTCTGATGCTTAAATCATCGTAATGTGCTTTAGAAATAGAATCACCGCCATTTGCCCTTGATCTTGTGGCAATCAACAAATTATTTAATTCCATTCTCACTATTGGTCTTATGTCAGAAAGGCCAACATTAATTGGAGTATATCCATAACCAGCCGCAGCATCGGCAGATAAGCTTCCCAGAAGATCAAGATCTTTTGTCATCAAGTTGCCTAAATCTTCTACATATGCCCTTTGTAAATTTCTTTTAAAATCATCAGGTCTTGCAGAAGAGAAGACAGAAGACCTTAAGTCGACAAACATATCTGTAAGTGTGTAGGCTTTTGTTGTGCCATTTTTAATTTGATTATCTAACAAACGCGCAATCCGAGTGGGAGAGAGCAATGAGCCCAATGTATTGGTTTGCACGGATTTGATCTTATTTAAAAGCGTACCATTGTCAAATTTTCCCAATTCTTCGGTATTGATCAACCAAAGTGGAGTGACAAAAAGATTTTTATTAAAAAACGATACCGCATCTTCTTGTGTCGCTTTAGGCAGGTAGGAATACACTGGCCCACTTTGTTCGTAGTTTTTAAAATTTTCACTTAAGCCACCTACGTTGGTTGCCACGTGCCCCATGTAGCGGTTAAATTGATTAACCACTTCATTATATACCTCTTTTAAATCGCTATAGTCTTTTCCTTGTCTGTAAGTCCATTTTTCTACATTAGGCAAGATGCGTTTCAAATTTGCGATGCCATAAGCACTTGCTTTCATGGCATTATCTCCCAAATCTTCACTTTGCAAGCGCGGATCTAAACTTGTGCCCTGTCTGCCGTAAAAATAAAGTGGATTGCCAGCGTTCTTTAAAGTCCATTTATCCAAGATATCTCTTTCTTGTTGCGGCGATTTATTGCCTGGAAACCAAGTATAACCCCATTTAATCGCCCATTTATCATATTCTCCTATTTCGGGATGTAATTTTGTAACACCATCGCCAGGTTGGGCGATGTAATTGAAGCGCGCATAATCCATTATAGATGGAGCCGTTCCGTGTTTATCAGTAAAGGTTTTAGAACGCAATGAGTCCACTGGATAAGCGTAGCTTGATCCAAAATTATGCGGCAATCCAAGAGTATGACCAATCTCATGCGACGACACAAATCTTATAAGTTCGCCCATTTCTTTATCGGTAAATTGTGCTTTACGCGCTTCTGGATTTACCGCAGCGGTTTGTACAAAGTACCAGTTGCGCAATAAGTCCATTACGTTGTGGTACCAGCCAATATGGGTCTCTAAAATTTGCCCAGTGCGTGGATCGCTAATGTGTGGCCCGTATGCATTTGCAATGTCTGAGGCAAAATACCTCAATACAGAATAACGAGAATCATCGACACTAAATTCAGGATCTTCTGCTTTAGTTGGTGCAGCTTTACCCATAATTGCATTTTTAAATCCTGCAGCTTGGAAAGCTACCTGCCAATCATTTATACCTGCAATTAAATAGGGAACCCATTTTTTCGGCGTTGCCGGATCAATATAAATAACGATGGGTTTTACTGGCTCTACCAGTTCGCCACGTAAATAAGCGGCGGTATCTTTAGGTACTAAATTCCATCGGTGGATATAGGCCGTGCGCTCCGCCTTTTGTGCATCTGTTCCATAATCCGTTTGAGATTGCCCAAAATAGCCAACTCTCTTATCCATTAGTCGAGCTTTTACCGGTGTTTTTGGCAACAACATCATAGAAGTGTTAAACTCAAAGGTCACCGCGGCATTGCTCGCATCAGTTGGCGAATCTTGTGCTTTATAGGTTTTTTCTGTTCTAACCTCCATATTGATTGGAAATGTTTTGATGGTATCGATGTAAGAACGGCCAGCATCATAAGATTGAATCTTATAAGCCTTTCTTAAGTCGTCTGTTGCACCAATTGCCATTACATCTCCATTGTAGAAATCTGTTACGTCTATTAGTACGCCAGTTGTATCTTTATTGTATGCTTTAATATCAAAACTGGCCAAGATTTGTGACAAGTTGGAGTTTTTAACAGATTGATACATATCGCTAGTAGAATCTGCGCGTACGGAAAAACTAGGCACACGAATAAAGATTTTCTTTCCATTACGTTCCCAATTCCAAACTTGATCATTCAGTTCTTCGCCACCGTATTGTTGGTTTCCGACCTTTATGCCTGCAGGTGCTTTTGACAACCGTGTTACCACCAACATATCTCTATTCAATAAGCTATCCGGAATTTCGAAATACCATTTGTCATCCACCTTGTGGGTTTTAAACATTCCGTTGAGGGTTTTCGCTTTATCGGTGACCACCTCTTTGTAAGGCTTTATTTCTTCTTGCTTTTTTGGTGGAGTTGCCGTGGCCGCAGCTCCTAGTTTGGCCGTTGGTTTTTTGTGAGGAAAAATGGTCTTGCAGCTAGTTATAGAAAGCGCCAATGCCGCAGCCGCTAAAATTTTAAAATCGAATTTCATAAAAATAAGTAAGTAGTTATTTTTTTTGGTCTAAAAAATAAAGATATAAGAATGTTGACGTTTTTGAAACTTGTAACTATAAAATTACTGCTTAGAAAAAATCATATTCGATTTTCGGGCGTAACGAAACGAAAAATTACCCTTCCGCCCCTGGCAATTTCAAAAATAATTGTTTTTTTCGTGCCAGATTTGAACATTTCTGTAAGTTCATCTAACGAATATCGACTTATGTCTGTTAGATTGATACTTAAAACTTCGTCGCCAGACAAAAGGCCGGCCCGATCTGCTGGCGAATCCTCATCTACTTCTGCTATTAAATAACGCTTAAATTTATCTTGATCTAGATACAAAACTGCGCCAACCATGTCATAATCGAAAGGCTTTGTGGCGTAGTTGTTAAGTTTCAAATAAACAGCATTATTTGCATAATCAAACTGGAGATCAAATCTTCTTAACAGTTCGGCACCAAGATTACCATTGCGTTTGCTGTCTGCAATTTTTGCGATGATGGCCTTATAATTTGGAAAACCTGCAACCACATTTTTGAACGTATGCCCACCAAAGTTGACGATATTAATTCTACCGACATAGCCCTTAATTCTGCCACTTAGGCTCATCCCCAAATTGGCAGGTATTTTTTTTTCGGGCATTGGAAAACTGCCATTATCCAACGTTTCCATCGATAATGCGTGACTTGCGCCGGTATCGATCAAAAATTTTGCGGCAACCTGGACACCATTCGATACAGCAATTTGCGCCATGATGTAGGGTCGTTGATTATAAATCTCAAGCGGAAACCGTTCGCCACGGAATTTTATTTTTGCATCGTCGCTGTAGATAATTAGTCGACTTTGACTATACCTAATGTCTACAACAAAACTGTCAAACAATGAAAAGCCTATAATGCCATAAATTTTTCTACCCAAATAGCCTGATAAATTAAAAAGATCGTCTTTTAACACAGCAGTCGGGATGCCGGATATCTTAGCGCGTCCGATCTGTGCATTAATGGTTTGAGATACATATGCCATTACCGTATCTGCACCTAATCCAGAAACCATAACTTTTTTAAGGACGTTAAAATCCATATCTCCCAGAATTATAGGGTCTGTGATAATCATTGGACCCACCCCCGTATCCAAAATAAAATCATAAGGGCCTTTTCCGTTTACAATTACGGGCAAGACAATAAGGTTTTTAACGCTTTTAAATGAGATTGACTGACGTTTTCTGTTTTGCGGAAGTAGGAAATCTTGCGCAGCGACAACCTTGGAAAAAAACACCAAAGTGCAGAGACAAAAAAATCCATTTTGAATGGTTTTAATTACAATAGTTTTGTATTTGGCCAACATTAAATTAAATTTAGCAATTTAGTTCAGATATTAACGAATGGTAAAAGATGTCGCCGAAACCGCATAAAAAATTGTCCTCATGCATTCTTTGTCTAATTATTTTTCTTGGAACTAGCTGTGGGATACGTAAAACGATCTCAAATAAGATTTCAAAGGAATTTAAAAGCGCTGCTGTTCTAAGAAACAGCACCTACGGTTTCGCCCTTTACGATTTACAAGGCAAAAAAATGATTTTCGAAAAAGATGCGAACAAATATTTTGTCCCCGCTTCTAATACAAAACTATTTACATTTTATGCGGCGTTGAAAATGCTGCCTCAAAATATTGCCGCTTTAAGGTACGAAGAAAGAAACGACTCCTTGATTTTTTGGGGAACTGGAGATCCATCTTTCCTCCAAACAGAAATAAAGGATCAAAGCGCGCTTAAGTTTTTAAAGGCAAGCGAGAAAAAGCTGTTTTTCTCACCTGGCAGATATCGTGGAAATAAGCTGGGCGCAGGTTGGGCTTGGGACGATTACAACGACTATTATCAGGCAGAAATTAACGAACTACCGATTATGGATAATACGTTACAAGTAACGGGGAATGAGCGCGGAACTTTTACGCTTTCCCCAAAAATTTTTTACAGCTGCTTCATCAAAGACAGCGCTAACAACAGTAATTTTTCTATTAAAAGAAATCTATTGAGTAATGAATTTCATTATAGCAATTCGGTGCCCTCAACCAACTATAAAGAACGCATTCCCTATTTGATAAGCACCCAAACTACGCTCAATTTACTTAGCGATACATTGCATAAATTTATTGGAGTGGTTGATACACCGATGCCAAGAGATGCGAAAACGATTATTGGTGCTGATAGGGATGCTGTGCTTACCGCGATGCTATTGCCTAGCGATAACTTTATTGCAGAACAATTGCTATTGTTATGTAGCAATGAAATAAGTGATACCCTGGAAACCAAGAAAGCAATAGATTATGCAGTAAATACCTATATGAAAAGCTTACCAGACAAGCCAAATTGGGTGGACGGTAGCGGGCTCTCCCGCATGAATTTGTTTACGCCGAGAGATGTGATTAAGGTTTTAGAACTCATTTATGATGAAGTAAATAACCAAAAAAAATTATTTGACATGTTGCCCGCTGGGGGCAAAACGGGCACGTTAAAAAATGCCTATCCAAAAACTGACGTCCCCTTTGTGTTCGGAAAGACCGGCACACTTACTGGCGTACACAATCAAAGCGGATATGTTGTTACCAAAAAGGGTAAGACTTATCTGTTTTCCTTTATGAACAATAATTTTATTGAGCCTACCAGCGCCATTCGTGCTGAAATAGTAAAAACCATTACTTTAATTCACAATAACTTTTAATATGAAATATTCCACCGTCCTACTTATTTGTTGCTTCATTTATCTTTCGGCTTCTGCTCAAAAACAACTAATCTTTAACTCTAAAAATCTGCCTCGTACCGATACTGTTTGGGTTTTTATGCCTCATAAAATACCGAAGAATAAAGTTTTGCCAACAGTTGTTTTACTACACGGCTATAGCGGAAATTACAAACAGTGGGATGGCATTATGGACGCGCAGAAGTATGCCGATGATTTTGGCTATATTTTGGTTTGCCCAGATGGTTTGTTTAGTAGTTGGTACATCAATAGTCCTGCAAAAAAAAATTCTCAGTATGAAAGCTTTTTCTTTGAGGAACTTCTGCCAAAAATAAAAACTGATTTCCCGGTAGATACTGCCAATGTCTTTATTACTGGATTAAGTATGGGCGGCCACGGTGCTTTATATCTTTTTTTAAAGCACCAAGAGTTATTTAGAAGTGCAGGCAGCACAAGCGGAGGCGTAGATTTAACTGATCCAATTGGCCAATTTGGGGTGCCAGATTTATTGGGCAAACCAAGTAAGGATAGTGACATTTGGTTAAAATATTCTGTTATTGGCAACATTGACAAACTGCAAGGAAGCAAAAAGCAAATTATTTTTGACTGCGGAAACAGCGACTTCTTTTACCACGCCAACAACAATCTGAAGAAAAAATGCGACAGCTTAAAAATAAACGCTACTTACACCACGCAACCTGGAACGCACAATACAGACTATTGGCGAAAATCCATTAAACAGCAATTTGCTTTTTTTAAGAGGATCGTTGAGGAGGAATGAGCAGCAAAGACTTAGAAAACCAACGCGCACTAAAATCTATGCTGCGTATGAGACTTGAAGAAGTATAGTTATGAATTAAGAAAGGCTAATCTTGTGGCAAATAAGTTAATCGAAATAGCATTATACAACGTTTCCTACAGGCTACAATTTCTCGAAAGGAATATCCATCAAGTCGAAATTACGCCAGTTTATAAAATCGAAATGCCACCATTCATTGCTCAAAACATTCATCTGATTCTTGCCCATAATCGATATTAAAAGTGCTCTATTTTCTTTAGCTTTCGACGAAACATCTTCATAGTTTGCTGCGGCAGCGTTAGAAAAGCTGTCATAAGGCGTTGGCATTTCCAACTCTTTGCCTGTTTTTAGATCGATCAAAGTACAGTCTATCGCACAGCCACGGTTATGTTTAGAACCTTTGGTAGGATTTGCTACAAAGTTTTTATCGCTTGCTTTTCTATAAAAATCCACAGTCACTGAATATGGCCTGTAGCCATCGTAAATCTTTAAGCCCAAACCTCGAGGTTTCAAAATAGTTTGAATCCTTTTAAGCGCATCTACTACAGGTCGGCGGGCAAATGCTCTTGCTTGCTGATACATCACCTGTCTCATAAAATTGTTCTTTGTTGCGTATCTAATATCCAGTACGATGGATGGTATTTCTTTCTTTATTTCTACAAGTTCGTTCTGGTGGTTTTCTATAGCGGCAGATAGGTATGCAAAATAGGAATCTACAATCTTTAGGTTTTCCGACGGATTATTGTCTTCTTGTGCATAAAGATTACAGGAAAGTGTAGCAAGAAACAGAAAGATTATTATTTTTTTCATCGTGTTAAGTTCATGCAGTTTTGGAAAGCTTTATTTTTCTAAAATACAAATTTGCAGACTTTAAAATTGTACCAGACCGTTCCTAAGTAACTAAATCATGTGCCTTTTGATCTGGCGTGGATTCTCGCATTTCCTTCATTTTTTTGATCCAAAACCTTTTTCCCAAATGCTTTCCCAACGCTAAGGGAGCAACAATGAACGAGCGTTTGTGCACTTTTAGAGTTCCTTCAGTTGCTTTCCGTATAATAAGCCTTGGCGAAGCGGATACCGGCCTTGTGGTTAAGGCCTGCGGGCGTATGAGCGAAGCAAAGGATTGCTGCAACCGATTTCCATCTGCCACAACGTTTCCTGAAAAAAAAGGTACTGTAAAAAATACACTTTGATTGAGGCCTTTTTTCACTTAAGTCTTTAAAGCTTTCTGCTGGATTGAACCCACTACTGCCTCTCTACCTCAAACTACCTATTAGACAACACCAATAACTCCAAATCTTTAAAGGGTAAATCAAACATATCGGCTAAATCCTTGTCGGTTACATTTCCTTGATAAATATATAGTGCTTCGCGAATCCCGGGATGTTCCCAAACCATATTCATTAACCCACCGCTCTCTCCAATGGCCAGTAAAATTGGCGCAAAAATATTGGTGAGTGCGTAAGACGCCGTTCTAGGTACGCGAGAAGCGACGTTTGGTACACAATAATGAATGACTTCGTGTTTTCTAAATACAGGGCTTGTATGATTCGTGACCTCCGAAGTTTCAAAACATCCTCCTTGATCGATGCTGATGTCTATCAATACAGAGTTCGGCTTCATTTTGGCAACGGTTTCTTCCATAACGATGCATGGACTACGACCATGTTTTGCTCTAATCGCACCAATAACAACATCGCAGGTAACAAGCGACTTGTGCAAAACGATGGGCTGCATGACGGATGTAAAAACTCTGCTGCTGCTTAAGTTATTCTGTAACCTCCGCAAACGATAAATTGAACTGTCGAAAACCTTAACCTCGGCACCGAGCGCAAGTGCTGTTCTTGCAGCATATTCGCCAACTGTGCCTGCACCCAAAATGACTATTTCTGTTGGCGGCACACCAGTAAATCCCCCAAGCATCAACCCCTTGCCGCCGGTTACGCTGCTTAGGTATTCTGCAGCGATCAAAATGGAGGTCGATCCCACAATTTCGCCCATTGCACGCACTACGCTTAGCACATTTCCTTCGTCTCTAATGTTCTCGAAACAAAGTGCGTTGATTTTTTTATGCATTAAAGCTTTGAGGTATTCTTGCTTAAGTGTTCCGGTTTGAAGTGAGGAAATTAACGTTTGTCCCTTGTGCATCATTTCAATTTCGGCCAACATGGGCGGCGCAATTTTCATCAAAATATCGCATGCAAATACTTCTTTTTTATCGTGCACAATTTTAGCACCTTGTTCTGCATATTCTCTGTCAGAAAAATTAGCTCCCAAACCTGCACCGCTTTCTAAAATTACTTCATGTCCGTTATTTACTAAAAGAGCGACGGATAAAGGCGTTAATGCAATTCTATTTTCTTGAAAAGAAATTTCTTTTGGAATGCCAACGCAAAGATCGTTTTTTCGAGCCTTTGTTTCTAGCGTTGCTTCTTGTGTTTGTCGCAGACCTTGCAACGCTATGTCGGCCATTCCGGCGCTAAATGCTGTAGCCATTGTTAGCTTGTTTATTTAAGGTTGTTGAAGTTACAAAAAAGTGTCGAAAATGTTTTGAGTAATTTTTAAACCAGGGGCCTATATAACCGCAACTTTTTAGGTGAGGAAGTAAAATAGCAAGAGTAAAATGCTAAACAGAACAGGCTAAATTTTTGAGAAATTAAAAATGCGTTCATCATTTTCCCCCACTTCTATTGTTACTTTTATATAATTTTGTGGCAGAAGTACCTCTATCTTTTCAGGCCATTCTATTAAACAAATGGCATTGCTGTCTACGTATTCTTCGAAACCAATGTCGAATGCCTCTTCAACCGTTTTTATCCTGTAAAAATCGAAGTGGAAAATTTGGCTTTTTTTGCCCTGATATTCATTTACAATGGAATAAGTTGGACTAGAAACAGTTTCTACCACGCCTAACGCGGCACAAAGTACTTTTATGAAAGTAGTTTTCCCAGCAGCCATTTCACCCTCAAACAAGAAAATTTTTTCTTCTTTCGCAAAGGACAAAAGTTCGCTTGCTATATTAGGTAATTTTGATAAATCGTTTGCGCTAAGCTTCATATACTCTAACCGATGAACAAAGATACTTTTTCTGTGAAATTTTTAATCGAGAATTATTGTTAAGCCTACTGAAGGGTGGCGAATGTATCCGCAACAATCAAACCACCATTGTCTAATTTAACAGTAGGTAGCGTGGAGTTGGTTCAACCCAATGTAAAATTAACAACTTGTCATTGGCGTTTATTTGCTCTGAATTATAGCCCCATCAATTATGTTTGTCTGGTTGTTCGTGGCATTGTTGCAAGAAGTAAAAAAACCCGGCATAAGCTAGAATGCCAATATGCCTTTTACCATTTAAGTTTTTATTGATTGATTATCAATTGGCATATAACACATTTGGTTGCCAATCTGAAGTGCTAAATGCTAGCCTTTGGCAATTTTTAGTAGCATACCTGGTTGAAGCAACGATTTTTTTAAACCGTTATCATTCTTTATTCCTTGTACAGTCGCCCCATCAAACCGTTCTGCAATATCAGACAATGTGTCCCCAGGTTTAACCCGATAATTTGAATAGGAAGAAGGTGCTGCTTTGGCCGGTGCCCCGTACTTAAAAATTTTAAGGCGTTGGCCTGGCACTATTGTGTTGCTTTTTAATTGGTTCCATACCTTCAAATCCTGTAGCTCAACCTTATATTTATCAGCAATTAAAGTTAAACTTTGACCAGGCAGTACTTTGTAGATAAATTCTGTGGTTCTTTTTGATTTAGAAACATTTGCTTTCCGAAGTACTCTAACATCATCTGTACTTGCAAGTATTACTTTAGGATCGGCATCTAAATAATCGGTATTTAAGACATTGTAAATCCCTGCAAAGTTTGCGTTTTCTAAACTTGGCATGATGATTCGTTTTGGCATTTCGCCTGTACCATTTACAATCTGTTTTTTATAAGCTGGGTTTAGGTCTGCTAGCGCATCACTAGAAATATTTAATACGGTAGCAAGCTGAGGTAGAGAAATAAATCTATTTACCAATACGGTATCGGTATTGAGATATAAACTGCACGACTGTGCCGTAATCTGGTGCCTAGTAGAAAAATTCATTACATACACTGCTGCGATAAAAGCAGGCACATAATTTCTGGTTTCTTTTGGCAAGAATTGCCTAATTTCCCAAAAATCTCTAGAACCTGCCTTGGCAATTGCTCTGGTAACATTTCCTTTACCGCAGTTATAGGCCGCAAGTGCTAGCAACCAATCGCCAAGCTCATCGTATGCATCTCTAAAATAGGCTGCAGCAGCATAACTAGCTTGTATTGGATCTTTTCGTTCGTCTACGTAATTGTCTATTTGTAATCCGTAAGCCTTGCCGGTAGCAAACATAAATTGCCAAAGACCGGTAGCGCCCACTCTAGACCGGGCATTGGGATTCATTTCTGACTCGATAATAGTCAGGTATTTAATTTCCTTCGGTACGTTGTAATCATTTAGCGCCTTTTCGAATATCGGAAAATAATAGTTAGACAAGCCCAACATCTTCCCAAACATATCTTTACGTTGACTGTAAATGTCTATATATTGCTGCACATACTCATTATATGGAAGCGGGACGGTTTTTTGTATGGAGTCTAAACGAAGTTTGTAAATATAGTTCTGGCCAAAGAGCAACTGATTTTCGACAGCCTCTGGCACGGCTCTAGCATTATCCACTAAAAAGCTTGCGGATTTTCTTAAGCTGTCTGGATTGATTTTTTGTTGGCAATATGCACCGGTTGCTAAGCTAAAGATTGGAAATAGATAGAGAATTCGTATTAGTTTGATCATTCGCTAATGGTTGATTCATTTAGTAAGCACCAAAACGTCTTGAAAAAGCTTATTTGATGATATTGAGTTCGGGCAAAACTTATTAAAAAAAACTAAAATGCTTTTCCCCGTTTTGCACATACACCATACGATAAAAATCAATAAAAATAAAACTATCTGATTATCAAACGATTAAATTTTTAAACTTACTGCATTAGCTTTTTAAAAACTGTTGAGAAAACGCCAAAAGTTCTTCTTCCTTAAACTGATTGGCTATGAATTGAATACTTAACGGCAAACCTGCTTTATTATTGCCTATTGGCAACGCTACGGCCGGATTACCAGTAAGTGAAGCGAGCACGGTAAAAATATCTGCCATATACATTACGAGCGGATCTTGCATATTGTCTCCAATTTTGAATGCCGTAGTTGGGGCAACTGGCAATAAAATTAAGTCGAAAGAATTGAATAGTGCATCCACTTTTTCCTTAATTAATCGGCGTACTTGTTGTGCTTTTTGATAATATGCATCGTAATATCCTGCACTTAATACAAAAGTTCCTAATAAAATCCTTCTTTGCACTTCTTCTCCAAAACCTTCTGATCGGGATTTTTTATAAAGTGCGGTTAAATTTTTTGCTTCGAGATTTCTATGCCCAAAATGCACACCATCATACCTCGATAAATTTGACGAAGCTTCTGCCGCTGTCAGAATATAATAAGTTGGCACCAAATAATCTAACAAGTCGAAAGAAACATAGGCTACCTGGTGCCCATCTTGCTCTAATCTTTTTATGGAGGATAAAATTGCGGCTTTTATCTCAGGATCTAGTGCATCACTATCGATTGTTTCTTTTAAAACAGCTATCTTTTTAATTGAGGAGTGCTCTAGCAGTTTTGAGTAAGATGGCACGTTCCTGGCTGATACGGTGCTGTCATACTCATCGGTGCCTGCAAGCACTTCTAGCAATAAAGCTGCATCTTCAACTGAAGAGGTGATTGGCCCAACCTGATCAAAAGACGAAGCATAGGCAATTACTCCATATCTAGAAATGCGCCCGTAACTTGGTTTAAGCCCAATTTGCCCGCAAAAGGCTGCAGGCTGCCTGACCGATCCACCGGTATCAGTGCCTAAAGCAGCCAAACACATGTCGGCCTGAACAGCTACTGCAGAACCGCCGGAAGAACCTCCGGGAACCAAAGAATGGTCTTTTGCATTTTTAACTATTCCAAAATGAGAGGTCTCATTTGAGCCGCCCATTGCAAATTCATCGCAATTTAACCGACCTATAATAATTGCATCTTCGGCTAATAAGCGTGCAACGACCGTCGCCGAATAAGGCGACACAAAACCATCGAGCATTTTAGAAGATGCTGTGACTGAATGGTCCTTATAACAAATATTATCTTTTATACCGATGACCAATCCGGCCAGCTTCCCAGCATTGCCGCTATCTAACTTTTCTTGTACAGCAGCTGCTTGAACTCTTGCAGAATGAAAAAACACCTCATTAAAAGCATTGAGGTGTTCGTTTAAGCCAATCTGCTCTAAATAATAATTGAGTAAATCTGCTATTTTTAACTGCCCTTTAGAAAGGATTTCTTGTATCTCTCGTAGAGAACTGTATTTCTTCAAACCGAAAACAAATGAGATTTAAACAGTCCTATCTCTGTTAGAGGGATCTACGTGATCGTCTGCAGGACCGTCCTTACCGTCCTTAAATTCTTTAACGCCTTTGCCTAGACCGCGCATAAGTTCTGGTATTTTTTTACCTCCAAAAAGCAAAAGTACCACCACCAAGATGATAACAATTTCTGGTGTTCCGAGCATTGCTGCTATTGTTGTGTTTAACATAATTTCTTTTATTTAAAACCGTTTAATTAATCTACCTCTACTTTACCGCAGGTAACGGCTCAATTACTGTACTTCGATTTTCTAAAACAGCGTCCGCAATCTTGGCGTCTACTAGATCGGTCTTTACTTTTTCAACATTGCTAAGGTGGGCGTGTGTCTCTTCGATTCCTGTAACAGCAGCTACATGGTCACCTGTGAGATCAGTTTCCACTTTTTCAACATTGCTCAGGTGGGAAGTTTCCTCATTTATTCCTGTAACGGCAGCAACATCAGCTGCAGTTGGATTATGATGTTCGCTGGTGTTTGCAGCTACCCCTTCATCTTCCGCCTTATCTATGTCCATCGCATTTATGTTGCGGTGTATTTCCCTCTTCACACCCTCTGAAGCATCCTTAAATTCTCGAATTCCTTTACCCAATCCACGCGCCAATTCGGGCAATTTTTTCCCGCCGAAAAGCAATAAAACCACTACCAATATAAGGATGATCTCTGATCCGCCCATATTTAAAAATTCCAATAACGTGCTTTGATACATCACAACTTTCTATTTAAACAAATATATAAATTAATAAACTCACTCTTACTATTTACTAATCCAGGCTTCTGGATTCAATTTTGTCTGCCCTCTCATTATTTCAAAGTGCAATTCTGCAACATCGCCGGTATTGGCCAAGACACCAATGGTCTCTCTCGTAGTTACTTTATCTCCTTTACTTACGCTAGTTGACCTTAAATTTTGATAAATGGTAAAATAACTACCATGCTGGATCACCACCACATATTTACCATAAATCACACTCACATACAAAACTTCCCCATCAAATACTGCCCTTACGGCAGCACCTTCTGCGCCAGTAATGTTTACACCCTCATTGTTCATCGTCGCTTTGTCCACCTTATGTACTCCAAAACTTTCTGTAATGGTACCTACAACAGGGTAAGGCAACCGTCCTCTATTGTTTTCAAATCCAGCAGCCAACTTTGCCGTATACGCATTGTCTGTTAACAGTTCCGTAGTCGTTTTCTCTTTTGTAACGGGCGCAGCTTCTACCGGCCTATTACTATCTTTTGCCCTTATTGCCGCTAACCTTGCTTCTTCTGCGGCTTTCCGTCTAGCTTCTTCTAACGCCTTTCGCCTTGCTTCTTCTATCGCACGCTGTATTGCCGCTCTAATTTCTCCATCAATCTTTGCTTGTTGCTTTTTGCGCGTCGCAATATCACTTTTAAAACTTTTCTCTTGCTTACTAAACTTATTTAAAACTACTGATTGTTTACTTTTATCTTTACCAAGCTTATTTTTTTCTTCTTCTTGCTCTTTTAAAAGACTATTTTTCTCCTTCAGCGTTTTACCTAAAACAGTTATCTTTCCGTTTAGTTTGTTCTGCGTATCTTCTATATATCCAGCTTGCTTTTTTCTATATTGGCTAAACTGCTGTAAATATTTTATGCGTTTATATGCCTGATTAAAGTCTTTGGCAGCAAAAATAAACATCATTTTATCGTAGGCATTTCTATTTCGCTGTGCAAACCTAATCATGCCCGCATAATCGCTTTTAAGGTCGCTTAATTGACCTTTCAACGTATTTACGGTGTTTGTGTTTGTAGAGATTTGATTATCTAAACTTTTTATTTCTGAGTTTACCGTACCAATCTTTTCTTGCCGTAATCTAATTTGAGCGTTTAGAGCATTGATCTGCTGCAAAGTTAATTTTTTCCCGCTAGAAGCCTTATTTAAATTTTTTTGTAACTGTTCTATTTCACGCTGGATAGCTTCCTTTTTTCTTCTGAGTTCATTTGCAGTCTGGGCCGAAACCGAGTGCGCGATGAACAAAAAAAACAATAAAAATAAGCCTCCCCTAAACTTCATTAGGCCAAAAGTATAAAATTTTTGATTAATCGCGCAGCGGTCTAAAAACATGATGCAAAGATAAGACGTGTTTCCAATTGAAAGAAGAAAACGCTAATTTCATTACAACCGCCTTTAAATTAGAATCAGCTTAACCTTATTGCCTTGCTTTTAAAAAAATGTTTGTACAAAGATTGCACTTTATGAGAGATTAACGGCGCTGGGATGGAAATAATTCATCAAAACTTCATGCTTTTAAATCAGATAACAGCTGGAAGTATGGCAAATTTTTAATTTATCAATTCAAAACGACTGGGCACATTAAATGGAAAAGTTATCGAACTATTTCCATCTACTTTTACATAATCTATCGAAATACTAATTTTCTTTGTGCCAGAAAGGGTATTTATTTTTAATCCACCCGGAAAAAGATAATCATGTAATTTCTGATAACTATTATAGGTTACCTTAAGCGCTTGGCCAGATTTCGCATCACTCAGATTAGTTTCCTCAACCCTATAAAGTGCATTAAACAAGAATTTATAATCCAGCTCATCTTTAATTCCACTCAACGTCCAAACACCATTTGCCTGCTTTACATTTGCATCTAAATTTAAGAAACCTGAGATGGCATTTCCTGTTAAAATATCTTGCAACGTGTTAAAATTTACTTGCTTATTGGTGAAGTTGTAAATGTAACTGAATGGCTTTTTGATGTATTTACCTTTCAAGCGATCCATAATTTTTATGCTATCTGGCGTAATGAGCGCGCGGGCAACCTCTACAACGCCGCCTACCGCAGTTATACTCACCCAAATAACCTGCTTATCCTTCATCCTGAAATTCATGGTTACGTCGTTCGCGTCTCCATCAATTACTAAATTGGCTTTTCCTTTTAGCGATAAAGTATTAAACTGAAGTTGTTTACTTTTTAGAAGATTTATGGCCTCGCCTTTTGTATCTGGAGGAACAACTGAATCGATCTTAGTTTTTGGTGCCATCACTACTGCTTTTTTGATTCCGCAAGCGGATATAAAAACTATAATGACTGCCATTAAACTACCGAAAATATTTCTTTTCATTTATCTTTTTAATTAAAATTTTTGAGGTGTTACCAGCCTCTTTTGCTAATTTCCATTTTATCAAAGCATTTTCGTATTCACCCAAAAAATATAGAATGTCTCCATAATGCTCGAGGTAAACACCATCGTTCGTTTTTTTGTTTTGTATTGCGGACTCTATAAATTGTTTTGCCAGCGCATACTTTTTTTGCTTAAATAACACGAAAGCGTAGGTATCCAATATGGCGGCATTTTTTGGTCTCGCCTTTGCCGCAGTTTCCGCATATCCTTGTGCAACTGCTAAATCTTCTTCGCGTAAAGCGAGAAAATAAGCAGCCTTGGTCATGAGTTGATAATTATCTGGCTCTTCCTTCATAGCCTGATGAAATGCATCCTTCGCGTCCTCGTATTTATTTTTGTTTATGAGAATATCTGCCTTTAAAGCATAAATCTGTGCCAATAAGCTGTGGTCTTCGCTCGCGAGCGATAAAGCATTTTCAACATTCGTCAAGGCCTCATTCAATGTTTCGGTGCGATACTGGGAATAGGCCAAAAAATAGTATATGCTGGCTTGGTTGGGGTAAATAGTCAGTGCCTCATTACATACTTTAATGGCTTCTGCGTATTGCCCGATCAAATTATGCGTGTTAATCAACCCTTCCCACACATTAAATTCCTGGTTGTTAATTTTAAGCGATTCCTCATATTTTTTAAGCGCTTCGACAAATTTTTCTTGCTTAAAAAGTGCATCGGCTTGTAGTGCAAGGGCTTTTGAATCGGTGGGATTTTGCCTCGCTAATATTTCTGTTAACACAGTCACATTTTTTAAATCCTGCGGATTGCTTAATTTCGAAAATAAGCGCCCAATAATTTGTACTTTTTCTCCTAATGGCATTTCTTGCTGCTCAAACGCTGATTTTAGAGCCTCAAAAGATTCAGACGTTTTTCCCATTTTACAGTAGGCGTCTGCAAGCGCAAGCAATATTTGAAAATTATCTGGATCTATTGGCGCCGCTTTTTCCAAAACCATTAACGCTTCATTGTTATTTCCTTTTTCCATCAACAGCTCTGCTGCGTATAAGTAATCCTTCGCACTTGCATTATTGCTATCCAATAACCTTACCATATCGCCTGGCTTTGCATGGTCTTGCTCCATTCGTTTGCGCGACGCGCTTAGCGCTGCAGATAATCCGAATTTTTGTTCGATTATTTTGTAAATCACTTTTGCTTCTTCTTCCTTATTGGTTAACAATAAAACATTTGCTTTCTCAAAGTAGTAAGCGCTATTTTGAGGATCCAATGCAATCAGTTTATTTAACACATTGTCTAATTGCGACATATTATTTGCCGCCTTGTAAATTTCTGCGAGTAGTTGGAGGTAATATTTGTTTTTGGGCTTTAAATTAACTGCCGAAATGGCATCTTGGTTTGCTTCTACCAAATGATTGATACGGAAATTTATTTTCGCCAACTCATAAAATGCTGCATCGTTTGATTTATCGATGGCCAAAACCTTATTAAAATTAAGCGCGGCAGCTTCATCATTTTCCATCAGCTTTTCTCTCAATCCAGCAAAAAAAAAGTCTTTAACCGCGAGGCTGTCTCGCTGAGCGAAAGCCTTCTCGTCGCTTTGCGCAAAAGCTGTTGAAGAAAACAGTAAAATAAATATAAATGTTGCCTTAAACATCATACTAGCTGGCCCTTTGGCGCAATATTGATTTAATAATGAGGCGGCTTCGAATCCCACTCCCTCTGCAAGATACAGATTTTCTCAAGCCTAAGAAATTATGAATTACGCCCTAACATTTTCAATAATTCCCCTTTTTCAAAATAGGCAATTAAACCCACGAAACAAATCAACATCGCATTGCCGACGTAAATATTTCGGTGAAATACGAAAAAAGACAAGAAAACAAGTGCGATGGCTATTAAAAGATAACTTCCAATCCTTTTTAAATCGTAAGGAATTGGATAATGCTTTTGGCCCAACACGTACGACATTACCATCATACTTGCGTAAGCAGCCAAAGACACCCATGCCGAAGCCATATAACCATATTTTGGGATCAGCACAATGTTAAAAAAAATTGTGATAAATGCGCCTACAACAGAAATATAAAGCCCGAATTTGGTTTGGTCTGATAGCCGGTACCAAATGGATAAGTTCATGTAAATTCCCAAACAAACATAGCCCAATAAAAGATATGGTACAGCAGGTAAGCCTACCCAATATTCTGCACGGTGAGCTGCATCTCGGGAGATAAAATATTTTAATATTTCAATGTTTGCAACCAAGGCTACAAATATAATGGCCAAGGCGATGCTGAAATATTTTAAAATCGTAGCGTAGGTATTTCTTGCGTTAGCATGTTTTGCATGGCTAAAGAAAAATGGCTCTGCACCCAGTCGAAAAGCCATGTTAAAAATACTCATAAAAATGGCTATTTTACATACGGCTCCATAAATACCAACTTCTTTTTCAGTAAGAAATCTGTCTAACAAAATCTTGTCTAAATTTTCATTGATGATAAAGGAGACATTTGCGGCCAAAATAGGCCAACTATATTGCAACATCTTTCTAAACATACCCTTATCAAAATTAAAGCGCACTTGTAAAATCTCGGGCAGGAGCAAGAGAAAGGTTATAATGCTCGCTGCCAAATTAGCCACGAATACGTAGCCAACCCATTTTTCACGATACCAACTCGAAAAAAAATTCGAAGTGGGCCAATGATGTTCAATGATGTATGGAATTACGTAAATAAAAAAGAGTGTAATTAGCACGAAACTTAGAATATTTAAAAATTTAATAAGGCTGTACCGAAAAGGTTTACCGTCTGCCCTTAATTTTGCAAAAGGGATAATTGCCATTGCATCGAAAAAAAGTAGAAAAAGAAAATATTGAACATATGTTCTCTGATCTTGATATTGAGACATGTCGTTATTTAACAACCATTTAGAAATAGGGTTTAAAAAAACCAAACCTGTTATCAAAAACACAAATGAACAAAAAGCAACAACCAAAAAAGAATTGTTGTACACCTGCTGCTTTTTACCTTCATGCTTGTTTAGGTATCTAAAATAGGTAGTTTCCATCCCAAATGCCAAAAACACATTAATGAGCGAGGCATAACTGTACATCTTGGTAAGCACGCCGTAGGCAGTGGCTGCATAAGTATGTGTAAAAACTGGTGTAAGAATGAAATTTAGCAAACGAGAAAATATCGTGCTTATGCCATAAACCATCGTTTGCCCAACAAATTTTTTATATACCGACAAGACGTTAGATATGAGAAATGAGAAATGAGAAATGAGAAACGAAATGTGAAATAATCATACTTTAACTTTTAGTTTTTTTTAAGATTTCGAATCCCTTATGGTCTTTAATTTCTCCCTCCACCAATTCCACTTCTTCTACCTTTGCCCCATCCGGTCCTTCCTTGCACCAGGCGACCAATTCGTGTAGCATAAAACTTTCCCCTTCTGCTTCGATGTAAACGGAGCCATCTTTTTCATTTCTTACAAAACCATTTATGCCCATTTGGTTGGCCACAGCTTTAGTGCTTAGTCTAAAGAATACACCTTGCACTTTCCCTTTTATCGTTATCTTTAAATGCTTTAATTCTGTCATAGTAATTTGAGATTCTCCCTTGATATCTTAGATAGAAAACCGACATTTTGGATAAACAAAAGTAAAACTAATTTTTTATTTTAGGCTTATGCAATAAAGGTTTACAATTCCTTTAATTGTTTAAGACTTACTTGAAATTCCTGCCAAATACTATGCAATATTTCCGCGGCTGGTTTTATTTCCCGCAATACTGCAGAAACTTGACCAATTTCGAGTTCACCATTTTCCATATCTCCTTCAAACATTCCAAGTTTTGCGCGCGCCTTTCCTAAAAGCTCCATTAACCTAATCCCACTCGCACCTTCGGCTTCTGCTTGAGCAATACGTTCTGCAAATTCGTTTTTTAGCAACCTAACTGGCACAAGCTTTTTCATTGCCAGTTTGGTATCGCCCTCATCGGAAGAAATAATTTTTTCCTTAAAATTAGCATGTGCGGAAGATTCCTCAGAAACTGCAAATGCCGACCCAACTTGAACAGCAGATGCGCCTAGCGCGAACGCAGCAAGCATTGCTCGTCCACTGGCTATACCTCCAGCTGCGATAACGGGGATTTTTACCGCGTCACAAATCATCGGAATTAAACACATTGTGGTAGTTTCTTCGCGCCCGTTGTGTCCACCGGCCTCAAATCCTTCGGCAACAATGGCATCAACTCCAGCTTTCTCTGCCTTTAGCGCAAACTTTGTATTTGCAACTACATGCACCACGGTAATCCCATTGGTTTTTAAAATGGACGTCCAAATCGCAGGATTACCAGCCGATGAAAACACGATTTTTATGTTTTCATCGATAATTACATCTATAATTTCTTTGATATTTGGGTACAATAAAGGAACATTAACCGCAAAAGGTTTATTGGTTGCTGCTTTGCATTTCCTTAGATGCGCGCGCAAAACCTCTGAATACATTGATCCAGCGCCAATAATTCCAAGTCCGCCGGCATTGCTTACCGCAGCAGCCAACCGCCATCCGCTACACCAAACCATGCCAGCTTGAATGATGGGATATTTTATCCCGAAAAGTTTACAGATGGGATTTATAGTTTCCATAAATTTTAAATTACAACAACTTTTCTACTTTGCTGCTTAAAATGTGAAACTCGTTAGACAACTGAATAAGGTTTAGCCCAGGTTTCTTACCCACTTCTATGCTGCCAAATTGCGCATCAAGATTTAAAAATTCTGCTCCGTTTCTCGTTGCCCAGATTAAAAGTTTTTCAAACGAGATATTCTTTTGTGTTTGCAGCGTTTGCATTTCTGCCAAAATATTTAGCTCATCGTTACTCGCCAAACTGTCGGTGCCCAAAGTTATTTTTACCTCTTCATCCATAAGCATATCAACATTAGGCAATGTATTTTCGATGTATAAATTTGCCCTTGGGCAAAGACACCAGAACAACTTTGAATTGGTCTGTTTCGCAAATCTAACATCAGCTCGGCTACTAAAAGTATTGTGAACCAACAATATTTTTTGCGTTTTGAACATTCCTATCCAAGATTGTAAAGAGGATTTTCCGCTTGCTTCAAAATCAGAAATGTTGATCCCTAAAAATTTGAAAAACGGCAAAAAATCTCCTGCTTTTTCTTCGAAAAATAAATTCTCAGCTTCACTTTCCTGATTGTGGATGCTTATGAAATCATTTTGATCAACTGCATATTTATTTAACGATTCCATCAGCTTTGTGGAAACCGAATAGGGCGCATGCGGAACAATGCTTGCTTTGAGCGGCAAAAAATCCTCCCGTAAAGCCATTGCATTTTCAATTATTTCTTCGGCCTTTGCCGGATTAAACCCCAAGGTTTCTATAAAAGTATGATAGTAAATATCGCTTTGAGTCTTTGCATTTTTTGATAAGCTGTTGTTACTGATATCGCCTACTGCAACGATGCCATTGCGCCACATTTCTGCATCAGCTGCCAATATAGCTTTATCAATATCTGCCAAATTTTGACCGCGTTTGGCCATTACACTTTCGGCAAATTTCACTAAGCCTATCCGCTTCGGAACAATTCCGATCATAGCAGATAATTCTATATGGCAGTGTGTATTTATAAAACCCGGCACTATCGCACCTTGATATTTTTTAACCTTTACGTGCGCTGCATCTGCTTGCGCGGCAGTAAAGATGTCTAAAATGTTTCCTTTTTCATCAACCGCGACCACTCCATTTCTTATTGGCGGAGCACTTACAGGAAAAAGCCAATCGGCAGAGAAATATCGTTGCATTTTACAAAGAAAGGAAATTATTAGATCATTGTCTTCCTGCTCCTAGCCTTAGCACACATCTTTTGAAGTTCATGTTTTTAACGTACCACCAACAAAGGAGTGAAATTTAATAACCCCTAATAAAGTTACTTTTTCTTGCAGAGTTGCGTCAAAATAGAAAATATAAATCCACCAATCTACTTTATAACTTGGGCGTTTTAACACGCTTTCCACTATATTTTTTTAGCCAAAAAAGCCAAAAAAGATACTGTTTCAATCGTTAAGCATAACTACCGTCCAGTTTGCGTACCACAAAGTTAAATCTTTGAAACAAAATTGATGATGCTTAATTAGCTTTATCTATTTCATGCGCATATTTAGAGATGATTTCTAAAGTGCTTTTATCCGTGTTGAATACAGAATTTAAACCTTGTGCCTCGCTATATGGATCTGCAGTGTAATTTACATCTCCGCGTTTCCACAGACCATCTTTCTGCGGAGTTCTTCCTTCTCCACCCCAACCCCAAAAATTCAGTCCTCCCAAAGGTTTTCCTGCTTGTATCGAATCCTTTAAGAGTTGAAAAACAAATTTATAGTATTCATCTCTCGCAACAGTAGGACTTCCAGGCGAATGTTTTTCACCATCTCTCACAAAACCAAATTCTTCCATTACCAAAGGCTTATTTAGCTTTTTTGCGAGCACCAAATGTTCAGAAAAATACTGCGTCGTTTTCTCTTTGGTTTGTTCCATCTCGGGTTTTTCAGCCTTATACCAACCCCAGTTTTTTGGCCACATGTGGAAAGTTATGTAATCGATGTACTTACTTCTATGCACTTCTTGGGTGTATTCAAGGTTATTTAGTGTGCCTTTACTGCCTTCGCTACCAGTGGTGACTAATTGTTTTGGGACAATGTTATGGATAAATCCTGCCGTTTGGTCTACCCACTTAGCAAAAATCTTAACCTTTTCTTCTGCATTTCCATCATTAGAAGGCCGAGGCTCATTGGCCAACTCCCAAGTCATTATGGTAGGATCATTATTGTATTTCTTTTTTGTATACACGTTTTTGCGATTTACCAACATGCTGATGTATTTTTGATATAGCGCCTGAGCCTTTTGATTGGTGTAAAACGTAGCCGAAAATTTTATGGCTTGGTCCCAGGTTTGGTCTTTATTACTTACAGGGTCTATCACGGGCTTTCCGGTTGTCCAAGAAACGTACTCTGCCATGCCGCCACTCCAATCCCAATAATTATTTAAAACCAATATGGCCCGCATATTTCTCTTCCCCATTTCTAGTAGCAAAAAATCCAGTCCTTCCAAAAGTTTTTCATTATAACTTCCATTTTTGAATTGGAACGGCGGACTTAAGGGCAAGCCATAATCAGACTCCTCTGATGCTGCAACGATACGTAAATTTTTGACCCCAAGTTCCTGTAACTGGTTTAATTCCCTCAACAAACGCTTTCTATTGCCATAATCTGTATCAGCGCCTAAATAAGCTCCATACCAAAAATTGGTCCCAACAAAATGATATGGTCTATCTTTAATGGTAAAGTTGGTATTTTTTACTTTTACAAAAGCCTGTTTTGTTTTACACGAAATCAGAACCGTGCCCGTAATCATGACACAAAGCCAGTTTACTAAAAATTTCTTTATCATCTTTATTTCTTAACTGAGATGGATTTTCCGTTGTATTTAATTGTCTTATCAATTTTTGAGCTTCGCAAATCTCCATTGCCATGATATGGATCAACAAAAACTACATTGATGGTTCGCTCCATTAGCATTCCGGCAAAGTGTCCCGTGCGCTCCCCAACCGTAAGTGTTTTATTTCTCTCATTCCAATTAAATCGAATGGTGCTAAAAATGCCTTTCGTGTAATTATTGTTGTCATTTTCATCCTCATAAAGGCTAAATGAACCATCTGCTCCGGTATAAACCCTAAGCTCTAACGGATCTGTCTTTTTCTCCGTTGCATATTGCAGATCTGGTCCAAAAGGAATAATTGCACCTTTTTTTATAAATAGTGGTATTTCGTTTAAAGGAGCCAAAGCGTTTATGGTTTCTCCACCATGGTATGTTTTACCCGTCCAAAAATCTACCCAACCCTTTCCCTTTGGCAAATAGAGTTTGCGCTGCGTTGCCGCTGAGTCCGTTACAGGATTTACTAAAATTGATGGTCCAAACATAAACTGATTGTCGATATTTCGAACTTTTACATCGGTTGGGAAATCCATCACCAAACCGCGCATCATTGTATAATCTTGATGATTTACCATCCCGTTAAGGGTATAAATATAGGGCATCAGGCGATACCTCAACTTGTTAAACTTTAATTGTGTTTTATAGGTTTCTGAATTTTCATCGCCAAAAAACCATATCTCTCTTTCTGTATTAGAACCATGCGCTCTAAAGATTGGGCAAAATGCACCAAACTGATACCACCGTGTATACAATTCTCGGTAAGCAAGATTTTTATTTCCTCCTGGATATTTTACCCAGAAACCACCTATATCTGTAGTCCAATAAGGCATGCCCGACATAGAGAAGCTCAAGCCTGCTGGGATTGAAGCCTTTAGATTGTCCCACTGGCCGGCAATGTCTCCAGACCAAATAACCGTCGAATATTTTTGCTGCCCAGCAAAAGCAGATCGGGTTAAAATAGCAACTCTTTTTTCTGGAGATGTTTGCATTTGCCCTTCAAATACAGATCTAGTATGTTCTAAAGGATAGGCGTTTAGATTGGCTGCTCCAGGGCCTTCAAAAGTTGGATTCATAAAATGGGACATATTCTCTGGTGTGGCATCATGATCTGGCATCTCGGGTTCAGCCGCATCCATCCACCAGGCATCTACCCCTTTTTTATATAGTTTTTGGTTAATTTGACTCCAGTACATTTTCCGAGCAGCAGGATTAAATGCGTCGTAATAGGAAAAATTATAATCTAAAAAATCTACTAAATTTTCCTTTAATGGCTTTGGATACAGATAGCCTGCTTGGTTAAGTGCTCTAAAATTGTCGCTATTGCGGTAAAACTTACCCCAAATAGAAATCATAAACTTCGTATTTAAGTCTTTATGCAAAGTATCTATCATTGCTTCCGGATTTGGATATCGAGCAGGATCGAAAGTGGCAGAACCCCATTGGTCGATTTTCCAATATTGCCAATCTTGTACAATAAGATCTAGCGGAATTTGTCGTTTCCGAAACGCTCTAACCGTATTTAAAATTTCATCTTGCGTTTTGTAACGCTCTTTACATTGCCAAAAACCCATAGCCCATTTTGGCAAAATGGTTGCCTTACCAGTTAATGTTCTGTAACCAGAAATAATTTTATCTATGGTCTCGCCACCAATTACATAATAATTAATCTCTTCACCAGCTTTAGACCAAAGCGACGTTTCTAAAGTCTTGTTTGGTTTTCGCCATTTAAGTTGAAAAGAATTGTTTTTATGAAACCTTTCCCACACCACTTCTACTTTATATTTTTTTCCTTTTTCTAGGTTAATGCGACCCATGTCTCGGGCGTTTGCATATGGCGCCCAGTTATTGAGCACTGATTTTCCGTCAATTTTTAAACTAAAAGTTCCATCCGAATAGCTATAAAAAGAATATTCGCCAGTTCTATCTGCAAGTAAAAAACCATTATACTTTGCCAATTTTACAGGTGCCTCTTTTGCCACCGCAATAGTGAAAGACTGGGCACTTTTAACAGATGGCGTTTCACTTTCTTCATTTCCGGTTATGGTAGAAGACAATCCCCCTTTAACGTTATTTTTATCAAATAGCAGGTTTGCAGGGATTGAAACAATAGAATCCGGATGGTTAAATTTTGTATAAGACAAATTGTTCCACAACAAACCATAACCTTTTGTCGACACAAAAAACGGAATATAAACCTCTGTGTTATGCTGATACAAATCTAAATCGTACCCTTTAATGTTTAGTAATCTATCTTGATGCTGTCCTAATCCATAAATTGCTTCGTCGGCAGGTGATTTAAATGTTTGGCGAATGCTATGCGTATGGTAATCCTCAAAGCTGCTGGGCAATATCGCTTTTCCTCCGTTTGTCTTTTCATCCAGCAAGAGCTTATTTTCTTTATCATAAAAAGCAACATGACCTGTAGTGGTATTGACTTTTGCAGTCATCTTTAATGTAGAAATAACAATTGTATTCGCTGATTGGCTTACCTTAACCAAAGGTTTTGGAAAACTACCTTCTAAAAACAAGCTCTTTTTCGTCGAAAATGTGTCAGCCAATGTATATCGGACATTGATAATATTGTCTGAAACAACCGTAATACCAAGCTTAGCTTTCTTGATTTTAACCACAATTGTGTTGTCTTCCAGCTTGTACCCATTCATTGCTTTTTGAGAATGAGCGGAGGAAAGAAAGCAACAGACCGAGATAAGACTCGCAAAAAATGACTTAGAGAAATGTATCATCTTAAAATTTTATAATTCCGGTATTAGTAGGAATTGGTTAGTACTTCAAAAATATACTTTACATGGATTAAAAGTTGATACTATTTAAGCCTTTAGTTTCCCATTTCGATAGTTAACATTGACCAGTATTTATCATTTTATCGCAATCAGCTATTAGAGGAAAATCCCAAATTCACGCTAAAAAAGCGAGTAAATTTTTTTAATAATATAGAAAAACAAATGTTGCACCCACGTTCTTATCGTTAAAAAAAGAAATATATTAAATGTACTATTTTCGTTACATTTAGACATAATTCTTCGACTATTTAATTAACCTAAATTTGATGAAAAAACTACTCTTAATTCTATTTTTACCTTTTTGGCTAACTTCTTTTGTCTTTGCGCAAAACAGGGTTATTAGCGGAAAAGTGACCGCTAAAAATTCCGAACCAGTTCGCGGCGCCAGTGTTTTAATAAAAGGTTCTTCTGCAACAGGCACGCAAACCGATGTATCCGGCAATTACAAACTCTCAGTTCCTGTTAGCGCTAAAACACTTGTTTTCAGCTCTCTCGGCTTCGAAAGCAAAGAAGTTCTCATTTCTGGTAAAACAGTTAATGTGGTACTAAATGAAGATAATAAGACTTTATCTGACCTAGTTGTTGTGGGTTATGGTACACAATCAAAACGAGATTTAAAAGGTTCACAATCATCTGTTGGCGCCAAAGATTTAGAAAACTTGCCGGTAACTAGTTTCGAACAGGCTTTACAAGGTAAAGCGGCCGGAGTTAGTATTTCCGCTCAAAACGGTAAATTAGGGCAAGGCATTACCGTTAGGGTTAGAGGAGCAGCATCAGTTACCGCAGGCAGCGAGCCTCTTTATATTGTAGACGGCATTCCAATAACTTCTGGTGATTTTTCTAATACTTCCGCGGCTACTAGCGCTCTTGCAGACATTAACACAAATGACATAGAAAATATTGAGGTTTTAAAAGATGCATCTGCTTCCGCAATTTATGGTGCCAGAGCGTCAAATGGAGTTGTGCTAATTACCACCAAACAAGGTAAAATTGGCAAGACTGTTATTAATTTTAGTGCCTTAGGCGGAATAAGTTCTCCATCTAATCATAGAAAGTTTTTAAACGCAGAACAATATGTACAAATTGAGCGGAGAGCTGCTATTGGGGCTGCAAATGTGGGTTTAGCAGATGGAACATATGCAACTTTACAAGAAGCGCTAGATGACAACGTGCCGTATGTAGAGGGAAGACTTAATAGATATTCGGCAGGTAATGACGATTATAAAACTTATAAAGTGAATTCTAACTGGGAAGCTGCATCTTTTCAAGACAAGCCAGCTACACAACAGTACGATTTGAACCTTACAGGAGGTAGTGCCAAGACTAAGTTTTATATGGGTGGGCAAGCGTTAGATCAAAATGGAATTATTGTTGGAAACAGTTATAAGCGTTATAGTGGCAGGTTAAACCTAACAAATAAAGTAACAGATTTTATTGAAGTTGGCATTAACTTAAATTTCTCAAACAGTATAAACAATAGGCTTTCTAACGACAATGCTTTCTCTAATCCAATTCAGGGAGTTGCATTATCGCCGATTACACCTTTTATAGATCCAAGATCTGGTTTGATAAGTGGAACATTACCTGGTGCAGCATCCAATTATCCCCTTTATTATAACCCTTTAATTGGCATTCAAAATGCAGCTTATAAAGCCACTGTTTATCGCACAATAGGTAAAGCATTCGCCAACATTAACGTTGCAAAAGGATTAAAATTTAGCACTGATTTCTCGATTGATAACTTAAATCAAAATGAAGAAAGTTATTATGGATCGTTAACGTTTAGAAATACCGGTACTGCCAATGGCGATGGTGAAAACATTTCTACTTTCGTGATCAATACCAATACAAACAACTATTTTTCTTACACTGCTAATTTCGGCGAGAAAAGCAAATTTGATGCGACGTTAGGTACAAGTTATCAGAAATCTACCGCCAAATACAGTAATATAGAAGGCCAAGATTTCCCAAGTGATGCTTATAAAAAGCTAGGGAGTGCTGCAACCAAGGTCATTGCAACCTCTAACGAAAGCGCTTTTAGTTTTCTATCCTATTTCTTAAGGGCAAATTACAAATATAACGACCGCTATTTAGTAGGTTTTAGCGTTAGATCGGATGGGTCTTCGCGATTTGGAGCAAACCATAAGTACGGTTATTTCCCTGCAGGTTCAGTAGCGTGGATTGCATCCGATGAAGATTTCCTTAAGTCAAACGCTGCGATCAGCCTATTGAAATTTAGAGCAAGTTATGGCCTGACTGGCAACGCAGAAATTGGTAATTATTCTGCGATTGGCCTATTTAGCGGTACGGGTGCTTATGGTGGTCAGGCCGGGCAAATTCCAACCAGAATTGCAAATCCTAATTTAACTTGGGAGAAAACCACCCAAGTTGACGTTGGAGTAGATTTCGGTATTCTTAAAAACAGAATAACGGGTGTATTTGATTTTTACCAAAAAAATACGTCAAATTTACTGCTTAATGTGCCTATTCCAGAAACAACAGGCTTCTCGACGTTGACACAAAACCTAGGCAAACTAAAAAATACAGGATATGAGCTTGGCATAAACACAGATAATTTTGTCGGCGCGCTGAAATGGTCCACCGCTTTAACTGCATCAATTAATAATAATAAAATTACCGATTTAAACGGACAAATTTTAAATACCAATGAGATTAACGCAGCCGTTGCCGGGCAACCAATTGGCGTATTTTATTTGCCTGAATATGCAGGTGTAGATAAAGCAAATGGCGATGCATTGTATTACTTAAATGGCTTGGGGACAAATGGCAGTGTTGATAGAACCACCACAAACGACATTAATCAGGCACAGAGAATTTTTGCCGGTAACCCAAATCCGAAATATATTTTTGGCATCAATAACAATTTATCCTACGAAAACTTTGATCTTGGGTTATTCTTTCAAGGGGTTTCCGGAAACAAAATTTATAATGGTGGCGGACCGTTTATGAGTGCAAATGCATCAAACGGATTTGACAATCAAACGGTAGACCAATTAAATTATTGGGATAAACCAGGTGACGTTACCCAGGTTCCAGAACCACGATTATTTGGCAATAACGGCACAGGAAACTCAACTAGATATCTATCGAATGGAAGCTATCTGCGTCTAAAAACCCTAACCTTGGGCTATAATTTTACTCCAGCAGTATTAACCAAGCTTAAGCTGAGCAAATTGAGACTTTATGCTACTGCCCAAAATTTGGCTATAATAACCGGCTACAAAGGTTGGGATCCTGAGGTCAACGCAGATTATCAAGCAACAAATATTAATCAAGGAGTAGACTTTTATTCAGCACCCCAGCCAAGAGTTATCGCTGTAGGTTTGAATATTGGGTTATAGTTTTAGAAAGAAATTAATTATGAAAAAGACATATATACATAATCTATTATTTGTAATGATGCTGTTAGCGACCGCCTCATCTTGCAAAAAAGCACTAGACATCAACCCTGTTGATTCTATTGAGCAAAGTAAGGCTTTACTGACATCCAAAGATGTAGAAGTTGCACTCGTTGGGACCTATTCTGCATTTGGGAATAGAAATTTTTATGGCGGACGGCCATTTTTAATGGCAGATTTTTTAGCCAATACCAATGCCATTCAGTGGGGTGGAACTTATGAAGAACTTACCCAAGCGATAAACAAATCCCTTTTAAAAACAAACGGATTTGTAGAGAATGTTTGGGCAACCGGGTATACAGCCATTAATGATGCAAATAATGTTATTGCCAATATAAATAAGGTCGATGCAGCGAAAAAAGACAAAGTAGAGGGAGAAGCTAAATTTATTAGAGGCGCCAGTTATTTCGAGTTAGTTAGCCTTTTTGGTAAAGCTTATAATGATGGTAGTCCGACAGCAAATTTAGGCGTTCCAATAGTACTTACGCCAACTAGCTCTATTACTGACGGGAGTTATGTAAGTAGAGCTACTGTGGCAGATGGTTACACTCAGGCCATGTCGGATTTAAAAGACGCCGAGACCAAGCTACCCGAGACAAATGGTTTCTATGCAACAAAATTTTCGGCAGCAGCTATGTTGGCAAGATTGTATTTGCAAACCGGAAATTATAAAGAAGCTGCTAGTGCAGCTGATCGAGTAATTAAATCTGGGAAATACTCGTTAACATCTGCTTTTATCAATGCGTTTCCAACTATGGGTTCTTCGCCCGGTGCCAACTCTACTGAAGATGTATTTGCAATCCAGATCACAAACCTAACAGGCTTTAATGGGTATAATGAATTTTATGGTTCATCTACCTACGGTGGGCGAGGCGATGCGGTAATTTCTCAAACCTGGATTGACAATACGTATGCTACAAACGACGATAGGATTAACGCATTTTACGATGATGGAGATATATTTACTTCAAAATATGCGAATGTTTATGGAAATGTTCCTATTATTAGACTGGCCGAAATGTATTTGATAAGAGCAGAATGTAACGCTCGTTTAGCACCAGCTACACCAATTGGCGCTACGCCGTTAAAGGATTTAGCGACTGTAAGAAGCAGAGCAGGGTTAACAACTGCGACCGCAACTTTAGCAGATATTTTGAATGAAAGAAAGTTAGAGTTAGCTTTTGAAGGTTTTGCATTGCACGATGCGAAAAGAACTCAAACAAACATCGGTTCTATTTCCTGGAATTCTAATGTACTCGTTTTTCCTATCCCGCAGCGGGAGATAGACGCAAATAAAAAACTGACTCAAAATCCCGGGTACAATTAAATTTTAGTGAATAAAGGAAGGTTCAAAATTCTAAAGTAGACTAAGGTCTAGCGTTAGAGTAAGGTCTATATTAAGGCTAGTTAAGTCATTGTAAACGACTAACAAACGCAGATGATTTTCGGAAGAAGGTTTTTAAACCTGAACATTCAAGACAAGACAAAATAGTATGAAAATAAACAGTCTAGTATTTTTAAGCTTAATTGGTACCACAATGTTTACCGCATGCAATAATCAAAAAGAAGGTACCTCTAATAACGACACCGATACCACTACTTATGCAATGGTGATTCATGGTGGAGCAGGTACCATTTTAAAAAGCAAAATGACTCCTGACAAAGAAGAAGCCTATAAAGCAGCTTTAAAGCTTGCTTTAGAAAGTGGATATAAAGTTTTGAAAGATGGAAAATCTAGCGTAGATGCAGTAGAAGCAACCATTAAGGTGCTAGAAGATTCACCTCTCTTTAACGCAGGAAAAGGCGCAGTATTTACACACAATGGTAAAAATGAAATGGATGCAGCCATTATGAATGGTGAAAATTTAATGGCTGGGGCCGTTGCCAGTATAGGTAATGTAAAACACCCAATCAGTGCTGCGAGGGCGGTAATGGAAAGATCTGAGCATGTAATGATGGCTGGACCTGGCGCAGAGGAATTTGCAAAGCAAGCAGGATTAGAAATTGTAGATCCTTCTTATTTTTACACCAAAGAAAGGTGGGATGGCCTTCAAGAAGCCATTAAAGAAGATTCTACAAAGGCAGTTTTAGACCACGACCAGAAAAAAAGTACTAAGCTCGGCGCCATCAACCACGATTATAAATTTGGAACAGTAGGTTGTGTGGCTTTAGATCATCAAGGCAATCTGGCAGCTGGCACTTCTACCGGCGGAATGACCAATAAAAAGTTTGGAAGAATCGGAGATTCACCCATTATTGGCGGAGGCACGTATGCAAATAACAAAACCGTCGCTGTTTCTTGCACGGGTTGGGGCGAGTTCTACATTAGAAATGTGGCAGCCTATGATGTGTCTGCCTTGATCGATTACAAAGGTTTATCTGTAAAAGATGCCGCGCAAACGGTAATAGATAAAATTGGCAAAATGGGTGGCGATGGGGGAATGATTGCACTTGATAAAAATGGCAAAATGGCGATGCCTTTCAACACTGCCGGCATGTATCGTGCTTCGATTACCAAGGTAGGAAAAATAGAAATATTGATTTATAAATAATGTCGTAAAAAAAAGTCTCCGCTTTAATTGCCCTTGTTACTTGCTTATGCTCTTCCTACATAACTTTTGCTCAAAAAATTTTAACAAAGGGCAGTTTGTTTATTATTAGCGGTGGAGAACGGTTAGACTCCCCAATTATAGATCAATACTTTATAAAACGAAGCAAATACAACCGCGTATTTCTGCTTTAGATGCAAAGCCACAATTCGATTGTATCGGGATTGTCGAAGGTCCAGCTTTGGTGGTGCATCAAAAACATGCTAGTGTGGTGGCTGCTATTCAAATTTTAATGTTGCCTAAATATGGAGGCTAGAATTGTACCTACTGTAATCTACTTGCAACTACTCCGTTAAATTTATTCTCTACCACTAATTGTAAAACACGGTGAAATATCTTACACTCATTTTATCATCAGTAGTTTTTATTATAGTTTCTTGCAAAGCGCAAGTGCCAATTGCCAAGCTTAATGGCGATAAAGTTACGTTGAATGCACGAACATATAAAGTTGAAAACGACGGGAAAAAGTACGTTTTTATTAAAAATACCTCTAACAGATTGGAGGATGTAAAACAAGTTGCACCAAATTTACCATCGGGTCTTACAACTAGTTATCATGTAACGATTGATAAGAAACTGCTTACTAAAATATGTGCAGAGATTATTTCTGCAGAAAGATTAAGAAAAATGCCGCAAGGAGTGACTGATTGGTTAGGAATAGATTTGAAGTATGATACCAAAGGTGCTCCACTAGAAATGAGTTTTGTGATTCGAAATACTTCATTAATATCTGCTAAGATTTGGAGCAAATAGAACAGGAAATTAAGAACAGTAAATTTAGAGTTATTTTCCTAAATGGGATAAGTCGCTATTTTAATGGAGCAAATTATTTTACAGCATATGTCCCGATTAAATATAGTGAGATGTTAAAAGCTTTGAGCACAAACTAAAAAATCCAAATCCAATTTGTGCATAAGCACATTGCGGCAGCGCTAAAAAACTCGTGCTATCATCATTAAAAGAGCCAAGCATTTTTCCACAGTTTCCTAGAGGCCCTATGGCATCTTCCATCGGCCTCCAAATTCGTCTGTTAGGTGTCTAGGTTACACCGCCATCTTTAGAATCTCGAATAATCATATTTCCCTATTCTTTTGAAGTTTCTAACAAGTTGAAATCGTTTTCATACATATATAGCTTCGGCCATAATTGCCCCTTCGTTTCTGCTATTTTTTCTCATCGTTTTCATCAATTTTTCGATCTAAAAATTGCCTTAACATCTGGCTGCTGCTCCGTTCCTTCTGGTCCAAAAAACTCATACGTAGCAACATATTCCTCATTGAGCAAAACAGCAAGACTTAGTGAGCCGATAATAGCCCGGAAGATGCAAAACTAAAATATATAGCTAAACCGGAAGGCTTTAGATTAAGTGAGTCGCTTATTTGTGCACACAATAATGTTGAAGAAAACAGCACCGTTATTGTTAATTTCGATCTAGATAAAGCTGAACTTTCTAGGCTTCTAATCATCACATTCAGTTTTAGTATTAAGAATCAATTAGGTAAACAGTTATTCTTAGGGTAGGCCGAATTATAAAGCTACCGAGCAAGAATATTCAACGCTTTAAATCCCATCATTAGCGATAACCTGTTGATTTAAATTACCTTTTTTAAAGAACAGTCGTTGCAAAAATTTTCCGATTTCAGCTATAACAAAGGAACCATTTTTAAGTCTGTTTATCTTCAATCCAGAAAATGGTTTCCGTTGGGCCTAACTACGGCGCCGATTCAAAAATACCTATCGATGGGTTCCTGCCTGGCATAACGTCATTCCCGAAAAAATCTTTTATCACAGAAGTCACCACGGGCACGCCGGCTTTTTGGCCAACAGAGCTGTCTAGTAGTTTAAAACATTTTAGTTGGTCAAATCCCGATAGCACTTTAATCGGCAGAGACACAAATTTTGGATCGTCTGTTTTTTTGTTTCCAGATTCTGGTATGTTTACATGATTGCCATAATAAATATTTGATTGATAATAATTTCGGGTACTTTTAGCGAGTTTGTAATCTACTGTTGTCTCAACATAAAAAATGTTGTTGGCTATTAGGGTACTATCTGCATACCCATTCCAGTTGCCCATTTCGATAAGGGTACTATCTATATTTGGCGATTTTTTATCCCGATAAATTACATTGTTATAGATTTTGGTATTATTTACCGGGCCAGCAATATGAATCACAGGAGAAAATCCCGCACTTTTTCCAACCGTTCGGTATCCATCATTAACACTGACGTTATACCGAACGATGGTCGCTCTATTTCCAATGTTTGCAGGCAGTTTTGAACTTCCATCATTACATACCAATAAAAATCCTCCCACATTATTATGGCTATAGTTATATTGGATAATCGTATTTCTACAATTCCAATCTGAATCGAATCCCTGTGAATCCCACGGGCCATCGGTAAAAGATACCTCGTTAAACTGAATTATAGTATTGTCGCAACTCCATGGCCAAATGCCTGCAGCAGCATCTCCCTCCGGAAATCGCTGACCTGCACGGCAAACATAATTGTGCTCAATCAAGGCTCCATCACAGCCGATCGGAACAATCCCGTCTCCTCCAATATCGCTAAGTCGATTATTCCTTATAACGACATTGCGAGAAGGAAACCATTCCGTTCTAGTCCAATAACCGCTACTTGTAATTCCGTTCCGATCTGTCCGTTCTATCTGACAATTTTCTATCAAAAGCCCATCAAATGCCGATTTCAATTTCATTCCACCGTTGGACCAATGAATTCCTGACCCGCCACCTTCACTCTTTCTATTACTGCCATTTACGTCGTGCACATATAAGTTCATAATTTCTGTGTTGTAAGAGATTCCAAAATTATCCAGTGTAATTTGAAGCCCTATCCGTTTAGCCTTTGGGTGTTCCCCTTGATTGGTGATCTCAAAGTTTTCAAACTTCAAAAATTCAGAATTAAAGATGAGAACAGCTTCAGAAAAAAGACCATTAGCTTCTATTTTAGGTCTTTCCCCTTTACCAAATGAACTAAATACAATCTTGTTGCCTGATTTTCCTCTGCAAGAAATTTTAAGATGGCCAGAATAGATTGTCGACGAACGAAAAAGCACAGAATCACCAGGCATTAAAACAACTTCGTTTACCTTGTTCAGTGTTTTCCAAGCTTTTTCTTTTGAAAGACCGCTTTGGTTATCATTTCCTCTTTTACCATCTACATAATAAGTTGCCGATTTGGATTGTATCACAAAAAACAAGTTTAACAGCATCATCACAATCATATATTTATTTCTATTGCCCTTGCTCAATGGTGGATATATTTTCTGCATTTTAGTTTTATCTCCTATTAAAAAATTTATTGCGACGCCCTTTAAGCAAGTTATCATTTAAACAATTAGTTTTCTAATCCGCGCAAGTGATCTGCTGGTTAATTATTTATAAAAACTTATAAATTAGGCCTGCTTTCGCTATCGACTATTATCATCTCACAACCTAAATACTACAGTTATCATAGGTGTTGAGTCTTTTTTAAAAGGTGAAGATTGCTGCGGGTTTAATTTTAATTATTTGCTGCCCTGTTTTTCCTAAAGCAAAAGTCATTTAAATGTGCCTAAAACTAACTCTGCAAATGTTTTTTGATTTCATCGACATCTTACTATCGTTCTAATTAAATAGAAATTTCTCCAATTTCCATCTGTACCGAGAAGTACAGATTTCTAAACTCAACTGCTAATAACTTACCAGGATTAAAGCGCCCCATTTGCAAGAGGTTGTAAAAGGACATGTATTGAGGCGCCTCTGGATAGGATAAATTATATTTTTTTGCGGATTCCATAAATAACAAAACGCCTTAAACATAAGTTTAAAGCGTTTTGGTGTAGTTTGATAACACATTGGCGGAGAGAGAGGGATTCGAACCCTCGGTACCTTGCAGCACACACGCTTTCCAAGCGTGCTCGATCGACCACTCTGACACCTCTCCGACTATTGCTTATTCTACAACAGAGATTTTAAGCATGTTTGTTTTTCCTTTTGCTTTTAATGGTGTAGATGCTGTATTTATTAAAATATCACCGGCTTCAACCAAGCCTTTGTTTTTTAGAAATTGGTTTACTTCAATAATGGTATTGTCTGTGCTTTCGAAATTATCATAATAAAAGCCTCTAACGCCCCACAATAAACTAACAGTATTTAATAAAGACCTATTGCTGGTAAATATGAAAGTAAGCGCTTTAGAGCGGTAACTAGAAATCTCAAAAGCCGTATAACCACTCAATGTCATAGAAACAATTCCAACTGCATTGGTCTGTTTCGCCAAAAAGCAAGCTGAATTACAGATGGCATCACCCAAAAAGGTTGGAGAAGATGGTTTTAAAAACTTATCTGGATTGAACGGATATTTATTGGTCTCGATGTTCTGAATGATCTTCTGCATGGTTTCGATCACAATCAGCGGAAATTCTCCCACTGAAGTCTCGCCACTTAGCATCACCGCATCTGCGCCATCCAATACCGAATTTGCTACATCATTTACCTCAGCACGAGTTGGCCGCGGCGTAGTGATCATGCTTTCTAACATTTGTGTGGCGATAATTACAGGCTTAGATGCAGCGCGACATTTCTCTACGATCATCTTTTGCAACAAAGGCACTTCTTCCATCGGGCACTCTACGCCCAAATCGCCCCTGGCCACCATAATGGCATCAGTTACGGCAATAATTTCGTCGATGTTTTCAATGGCTTCTGGTTTTTCTATTTTCGCAATTACGCGGGCAGTCTTTCCTCGATCGGCAATGATTTGTTTAAGCTCAATAATGTCTTCCGCCTTACGTACAAAAGACAAACCAATCCACTCCACATCATTCTTCAGCACAAATTCCAAATTTTCTCTATCTTCTGGTGTTAAAGATGGGATAGAAACTTTTGTATTTGGTAAATTAACGCCTTTTCTAGAGGTTAGCAACCCACCATGTACAATTCTACAAGTTACAGCCGTTTTTAAATCAGTTTCTAGAACCTCCATCTGTAACTTTCCGTCGTCTAATAAGATGATTTCACCTTTTTGAACGTCTTTCGGGAAATTCTCGTAGGTGATGTATATTCGATCTGCAGTACCGATACACTCTTCTGTGGTAATTACGGTAGTATGGCCATTAATTAAATGTATGCCACCTTCTTGTACTTTACCTATACGGATTTTTGGGCCTTGTAAATCGGCCAAAATGCCCACATTATAATCGTGTTTCTTATTAAGGTCTTTTATGGTATCCAAAGCCGCCTGATGATCTGCTTGGCTGCCGTGAGAAAAATTAAGACGGCAAACATCTAAACCGGCGTTAAACATGTTAAACAATACGTCGGGTTGCGATGATGCTGGGCCCAGCGTGGCAACAATTTTGGTTCTCGAATGAAAAGGTTTCATTTATGTAGTTGGTTTTGCAATGAAGTAATTTAGGGGATCGGATCCCCAGATTTCGAACTATGCTAATTTAAATAAAATATTTAAAAACGGGCAAATATAGTGTAATTAATACACTATGTGATAATTATTTTATAAGACTAGGTTTTCTCGGCTCCTCAGTTTGTGTGGGTCTATCTTGGCCGCAACCTGTATTTCTGGCATCCTATTTAAACTTGAAATCATCCTACTAAAATCTTCTTCATCTATGTATTCCATTATAATTAAAAAAAAGTCTACATTCGCCATTTCTGGGATGAGGATTCCGTCGCTACTTTTGTTACCCAACAAATAATACGACTGCTCATCTTCCTCGATAAAAAAATAATATTTAGAAAAATTTAAAGCATAAGCCTCTACCGCATGAAAAATTTCGTGATCTTCAATCTTTTCAAACTCTAACTCCAAATTGATGTTAATCTTGTGGCAGAGCGTATAATCCTTCAGTGGAGCCGTAATTGCAATAAGCGTAAAATCAAGGTCTAGGGCAAGCTTTAAGTAAGTCTTATTCAAAACAAATTTATTTATTAAACAAGTCGAAATTAAAAAACTAATTCTATATTCGCTTTATATTCGAGGCTTAAATTGGGCGTCGAAATAAAAAACATTTGAATATTGTAAGAATTTATTTTTCTTTGCACTGAATTATTTAACTATTAAATTATAAAATTATGTCTGATATTGCTTCAAGAGTAAAAGCTATTATCGTAGAAAAACTAGGTGTAGATGAGAGCGAAGTTACGCCAGAGGCTTCTTTCACCAACGACTTAGGTGCAGATTCTTTGGATACTGTGGAGTTGATCATGGAGTTTGAAAAAGAATTTAATGTAGCCATTCCTGATGATCAGGCTGAAACCATCGGTACCGTTGGTCAAGCGATTGCTTATTTGGAAAAAAACGTTAAATAAAAAACTTACGCATTTTTACGTATAGATGGGATTAAGAAGAGTAGTAGTAACTGGGCTGGGTGCGCTCACTCCAATAGGCAATAATATTCCCGAATTTTGGGATGGATTGACCAATGGAGTGAGCGGCGCTGCTCCAATTAAGAGTTTTGACACAGAAAAATTTAAAACTAAATTTGCTTGTGAGCTTAAGAACTTTAATCCCGAAGATTATCTAGAAAAAAAAGAAGCCCGTAAAATTGACCCGTTTGTTCAGTATGCTTTGGTAGCGACTGAGGAAGCGGTAAAGGATGCAGGCTTAGATTTTACAAAATTAGATACCAACAGAATTGGAGTGATCTGGGGAGCCGGTATTGGAGGTCTAAAAACCTTTTTAGATGAGGTCTCTAATTTCGCAAAAGGCGATGGAACTCCAAGATACAATCCATTTTTTATTCCGAAAATGATTATAGATATTGCTCCAGGGCATATTTCTATAAAGTACGGGTTGAGGGGTCCTAATTTTTCAACCGTTTCTGCGTGTGCATCTTCTACCAATGCCATGATAGATGCTTTTAATTACATCCGCCTCAACATGGCTGATATGATTATTACAGGCGGATCAGAAGCCATTATTAATGAGGCTGGTATGGGCGGCTTCAATGCCATGCATGCCCTTTCCACTCGTAATGACGATCCTGCTACCGCTTCTAGACCTTTTGACAAAGACCGCGACGGTTTCGTGGCCGGCGAGGGCGCAGGAACTATAATATTGGAAGAGTTAGAGCATGCAAAGGCAAGGGGAGCAAAAATTTACGCCGAGCTTGTTGGAGGTGGAATGAGTGCCGATGCAAATCATATTACCGCACCACATCCTGAAGGTTTAGGCGCAAAAATGGTGATGACAAATGCATTGAAAGATGCGGGCATGTCAACAGCCGATATTGATTACATTAATGTTCACGGTACGTCTACACCACTTGGAGATATTAGCGAAACCAGAGCCATCAGGGCTTTATTCGGAGAAGATGCTTATAATTTAAACATCAGCTCAACTAAATCTATGACGGGGCATTTGTTAGGCGCTGCAGGTGCAATTGAAGCAATTGCATGTATTTTAGCGGTACAAAATGACATTGTTCCTCCGACAATAAATCATTTTACGGATGATCCGGAATTTGATCCAAAATTGAACTTTACGTTTAACAAAGCACAAAAGCGTACCGTAAATGCTGCATTGAGCAATACTTTTGGTTTTGGTGGACATAACGCATCGGTAATATTTAAAAAATACACAGAATAAATTCTTTTAACTGTTTTTTCGTTGGACCTTTCCAAACAAATAACTGTATAATGATGCAATTCTACTTATTATGCCATTTGTTTAATGCCATTTTTAAAATTATATAAACTTTACTTTTCTCCACAAAAGGAGTTTGTAAAAAAGTTGAAGAATGTGTTGGGTTTTGTACCCACCAATATTTCGCTATATAAAATGGCTTTTAGACATCGATCTGCAGCGAGGCTGCTAAAAAATGGAACTAGAAGCAGCAATGAACGACTAGAATTTTTAGGTGATGCCATTCTCGGCTCCGTTATCGCAGAACTTTTATTTAAACAATATCCCTACAAAGAAGAAGGCTTTTTAACAGAGATGCGGTCAAAAATTGTGAACAGGGCGAATTTGAATCAGCTGGCAAAAAAAATAGGGTTTGACAGTATGATAAAATTTGATGAGCGCTCTGTAAGCATACAAACAAAACACAATTCTATGCTCGGTGACGCTTTTGAAGCCGTTATCGGCGCGATTTATATGGATAAAGGTTATGACTTTACTAGAGAATTTTTAGTCAAAAGAATCGTAAAACCACACATAGATATCCATACTTTAGAACTTACCGAAACAAACTTTAAAAGCAAACTGATAGAATGGTGCCAGCGCCACGGAAAAGATGTAGCTTTCGAAATCACGGAAAATGCCGAGGGGGAAAGCTCCAAACTTTTTACGGTTAATGCCATGGTAGATGGCGAAGCCTGTGGTTCTGGAAGAGATTACAATAAAAAGAATGCAGAAAAAATGGCAGCAGAGAAAGCTTGTGAAATTTTAGCATTTGACTAATTTAAGTTAAATGTTAGCTCAATTTTAAGCTTTTTATAGTTTTTAAGCCCCTTAAAGGTTACTCTATTTTACTTTCAGTGATAAAAATAATTTTAAAAGTTATTTCCCCTTTCCCAAAGTATCTGTAAACCTCTTTGTGCTTTCCTTAATGTACTTAATGTAATCGTAACTGTTCCAATTTGCAACCTCATCATAATCTGGCCTGCAGTTCAACATATAAATTTCTAAAGAATCTCCCCTTAAACTACTGTTACTTTTGATGATCGTATGATTAAAATATTTATCAATCTCACTTTGTTTTAGTTCATTATCGGCATAACGTCCAAATCTCCGAGCATTGCGGGGTGTTTTGCCAAATAACTCATACATCGCCGTCAACGGCGAAAACAAAAAAGATAAGAATGGAGGCTTACCTTCATAAAAAGAGCCCTTTCTTTTATACTCACTCTTAATTTCTGCCAAATCTTGTTTTTTAGTATCGCCAAACACATTAACGTCTTTTAACTGCAGGCTCGACCGAAGAAGATAAACCACTAAATCTGAATTACCGGTTACTACCATCCGCGCATCTGCATGGTCTCTTTTAGTTATTATTAAAGTATCTCCAGATTTAGCCTGAAGCTGAAATAGCCCCAAGTCATTACTTCCGACACCCATTTTTGTACGCACATTTGTTATATCTGCAAGCGCGATACGAAGATTAGATCCTTTTTCTATCACCACTCCTTTAACAATTTGCTGTTGGCTAAAAGTCGTTGCTGCTAATAAAATGAATGCGACAGTAAGTTTTAAAAAGCGTATTTTTTGCTGCATTTTCTATAGCTTTTTGATTTAAAGATAGCCATTTTAATAGACTCGCTTAGTTAAAAAATGTTAAGAAACAGAATTCGTTTTATGATTTATCCACCTCAAGGGTTCCATTTTTTTATATGCTGTCTCTTGCAGAAAAGCTGCCGAACAAATATGTTTCATTTTCTTTATCTTTGCGCATGATAAAATCCATGACCGGATATGGCTTGGCGACCACCGATTTGGCAGGCGCAAAATATAGCGTAGAAATTAAATCACTTAACAGCAAATTCTTAGAACTTAATTTGAAGTTTCCAAGAGCCATTTCTGACAAAGAACTGTTGCTCAGAAATATTTGCAGTAAGGACATAGAGCGAGGTAAAGTAAGTGTAAGTATTACAATAGACCGCGTAGATGGAGAAAATGCCGCTGCGCAAATAAATGCAAGCGTTTTAAGCAGCTACTATCGCCAGTTAAAATCAATTAATGATGGCTTGGGAGCCAACAGCACTAACTTATTGCAATTGGCCATGACCCTGCCAGAGGTTATCAATTATAAAGAAGAAAATATTAACGAAGAGGAATGGATACATGTTAACAAAGTTTTTATCCAAGCCCTAGAACAGTTTAACACTTTCAGAACGACCGAAGGATTGGCTTTGAAGGCAGATTTAGATTTAAGAATAGCCAATATTTTAGACTTTTTTAGTTCTGTTGAGGAATTAGAACCTACTCGCATTATTGCCATTCGAGAACGATTTAGTCAGTTTTTGGAAGAGGCAGTTAGCAAAGTTAACATAGATCAAAACAGATTCGAACAAGAGCTCATCTATTACATTGATAAGATAGACATCACCGAGGAAAAAACTAGATTAAGGAGCCACTGCGATTATTTCTTAAAAACCTTAGCTAGTAATGAAGCGAATGGCAAGAAATTAGGATTTATCTCACAAGAAATTGGGAGAGAGATAAACACAATGGGCGCAAAAGCCAATAATGCTCAAATGCAACAGTTTGTGGTTGGTATGAAGGAAGAGTTAGAAAAAATAAAAGAGCAATTGCTAAATGTATTGTAAAGGTCTTAGGTCTTTAAACTCTTAGATATAAAATTAAACGCATTATTAAAAACCCATGCAGGGAAAACTCATTATCTTTTCGGCGCCGTCTGGAGCAGGCAAAACTACCATTGTACATCATCTGTTAAAAAAAATTCCCGAGCTCAGCTTTTCTATTTCTGCAACAACGCGTCCGAAACGTGGCGATGAAAAACATGAAAGCGACTACTATTTTATAAGTACCGAAGAATTTTTGCATAAAGTGGCTCATCAACAATTTGTAGAATTTGAAGAAGTCTATAAAGGCACTTATTATGGCACGCTTCGTTCAGAAATACAGCGTATTTGGGACGAAGGCAAACATGTGATTTTTGATATTGATGTGGAGGGCGGACTTAGGCTGAGAAGAAAGTATGAAAACGATTCGCTTGCCATCTTTGTTCAACCTCCCTCCTTGCAGGTTTTAAAAAAAAGGTTGAGCGACCGCGGAACTGATAGTTTAGAAAAATTGGAAGAAAGATATGTGAAGGCTGAAAAAGAATTGTTGTACGCTGACAAATTCGATGTAATCTTAAGAAATAATGATTTAAGCGTTGCTTGTGCAGAAGCGGAGGATATTGTGAAAAATTTTCTCTCCAAACCTTAAATAATTTGATTTAAATATCTGCTATCACACAGCAGTAAATCTCTTTAATTCTCAAAATGAAAACTGGTCTTTTCTTCGGCTCCTTTAACCCCATTCACACAGGTCATTTAATTATTGCCAACTTTATGGCCAACCACACTGACTTGACAGAAGTTTGGCTTATTGTTTCTCCGCACAATCCATTAAAGGATAAACGAGCACTAACAAACATGTATGACAGGTTGGAGATGGCAAAACTTGCAACAGAAAATGCCGAAAACATTAGAGTGAGCGATGTAGAATTTTCGTTGCCCCAACCCTCCTACACCATAGATACCCTAGCCCATTTACATGAAAAATATTCTGAGCGGGAATTTGTGTTGATTATGGGCGCTGATAATCTAGCCTCTCTCAAAAAATGGAAAAACTATGAGGTCTTATTAAAAAACTATTCCATATTTGTTTATCCACGACCGGGTTCAAATGTTAAGGAGTGGGAAAATCACGCTGCGATAACCTTTACAGACACGCCCTTAATGGAGATTTCATCAACATTTATTCGCAGGGCAATAAGAGAACAAAAGAATGTCCAGTTTTTTCTTCCCGAAAGCGTCATTGAATTTATTGGCGACAAAGGGATGTATAAATAGATCTGTTTCTTGAAAAAAATGCTTCCCTATCTTCAACTTCTTTGTTTATTGCAATAAAAAAATACAGGGCTTTTTATGCAAATCTATCTCTTCTTTTCGCCAGGCAGATATGCTTTGGCTTTTAATAAACTCATCCTCACCTGTTAAATTACACGCAATACAAAGTTTTGTGTCTGGCTTACAGCTTTTTAGCACTTCTGCCAACAATGGATTGTTTCTAAAAGGAGTTTCTATAAAAATTTGGGTCTGCTTGTAGCGACTAGCAGAGAGGTCTAAATCTTTAATGCGTTTAGCGCGTTGTTCGTTATCAATTGGAAGATAGCCCCAAAAGGCAAAACTTTGACCATTAAAACCGGACGCCATCAGTGCGAGTAGAATTGAGCTAGGCCCAACTAAAGGAACTACCTTTATGTTTCTTCTATGCGCTTCTGCAACAATTTCTGCGCCTGGATCTGCCACACCCGGACATCCAGCCTCACTCATTAAACCCACATTTTTTCCTGCTTTTAACTCAATAAAAAACTGATTTAGATCACTTCGATTGTGCTTGCCATAATCATGAACAATCAAATCCTTTTGAGGCGTCTTCAATCCTGCCTCTTTCAAAAATCTTCGAGCGGTTTTACTATTTTCAACAATGTAGGTATCTATTTGATTAATCGTGTCAACCAAAAAAGGGGTAAAAGTCTTGTGTGCCGCTTCCTCTGCCAATGGAACTGGAATGAGAAATAAGGTGCCATTTTCCATGTCACGAAAATACACACAATTAAATTAATATGTGCGTGCAAACGGTAGATAGACACAAAATGTATTTTCGAGCAAGGGACATTGTAGCAAATAATATAGGGCATCTAACCTTTTTGCAAATAATTAAATATTGTTAGAAACGTTAAATAAGGTAAAATATAGCCAAATCAAATAAGTGGAGGCTAAAAAACAAAAACTATGCAAGCATATTAAACTTTTTAATGTTTTGGAACTCTAATTGCTATACACACAATAGGTTATTAAAATAAAAACAAATGAAAAAACTTAAAACTACGGCACTTGTGCTGGGGCTTTTTACGCTCCTTGCCGGAACCACAATTGTTAGGGCGCAAGACTATGGTGATGGAAATCAAAACAATTACAGCAATGATTCAAATGTATCTTTGCAAACATTTTACGACGAGCTATCGCCGTACGGAACCTGGATTCAGGATCCTCGATATGGATATGTTTGGCGGCCGGACGTAGATCAAAACGAATTTAGGCCTTATTATACCCAAGGAAGATGGGCAATGACCGAGTATGGAAATACCTGGGTTTCTAATTATGATTGGGGATGGGCACCTTTTCACTATGGCCGTTGGGTTTACAACAGTTATAGACAATGGATTTGGTTGCCAGACACAAATTGGGGCCCTGCTTGGGTAGATTGGCGCAGTGGCGGCGGATATTACGGTTGGGCGCCTATGGGTCCAAGGATAAATATTAACATAAGTTTTGGCCGAAGATATGTAGTACCTACCTATTGCTGGAACTTTATTCCGCAGCGATCAATCTACAGCAATTCTTATTCAAGGTATAATTATGGCCAAAATAACGTCTACATACGAAATACGACCATTATAAACAATACCTATGTATATAACAGAAGAACCTATTATGGCGGTCCGAGTAGGTCTGACATTCACAGAGCAACCAATAGAGATGTAACGGTTTATAGAGTTAATCGAAGTGATAGACCAGGCGCGAGTGCGGTAAACAACACAGAGGTAAATATTTACAGGCCAAGGCCAGAACGTGGTGTTTCAAACAGAACCGCAGTTCCGAAAGATTTTCAAAAAGGAAGTATTGCTACTGCGAATAGAAATATAGGTAGTCGCCCTGAGCGAACAGGTTCAAACGTAAACGACAATACGAATAGGGCAAATACGAGTCAAGGAAACAGGAGTGTTACAGATCAAACTAGCAATCCCGGACAAACTTCAATTGCAAGGCCTCAACGTGGCGTTGCCAATAGTGGCGGCACCCGGGCGGATGGTGGAAATGTGATGGATAGAAATCCAGCCACTCAAGATAGAATTTCACCCCCTGTTGATCAGACAAATGCTAGGCAGAATAGAAATGTAGATGCGACTAGCCAACGCGCCAATGCCGACATTGCAAAGCAGCAACAAGGTCAACAAAGAATCCAAAGGGCACAGCAAGCGGAACAGATTCAGCAACAGCGTGCGCAAACCGATCAACAAGTTCAACGGCAACAGGCAGCAACAGACCAACGTCAGGAGCAGCAACAAAGGGCACAACGCGTACAGGAACAAGCGGTACAGGCTCAGCAGCAACAGGCCCAACGTACACAACAAGTTCAGGCCCAGCAACAGGCGGCGCAGCAAAGGAATCAGCGCGCGCAACAGGAACAGTCGCAGCGCCAGGAACAAGCTCGCCAACAGCCGCAACGGGTTGAGCGTGCACCACAACAGAAACAACAACCTGCCCCACCCCGCAGAGAAGCCAGTAAAGAAACAGGAAGACCTTCACGAGGAGGATAAATTATTTAAGATCGGCCAAACGGCCGATCTTTTTTTTACACTAGAATCAAGTGAACGTCATGGAAAAGTACTTGAATTTTAAAATAAATAAAACAGCTTAACCCCGAATGTGTTATTCTTCTAAAATAATCAAAATTATGACTAAGGATACAAAAATTATAGTTGGCGTGTTAGCGGGTGCAGCACTCGGCGCCACAATTGCGCTAGCACTTTCTTCTAACTCTAATAGCGACCTGAAAAGTAAGGTTGAAGATTGGTTGAGCGATTTAATCGATGCCAGTAAAGACAAATATTCTGAGTATAAAGATAAGGCAGTAAATGTTGCTGAAAATGTTGCAGATAGGGCTAAAGATAGATATGACGACTATAAAGATCAAGCCAGACATTCTGCTGAAAAGTTAGCGGATCGGGCAAGAGATACTTACGAAGATTATAAAGGCGAAGCATTTGACGCTGCAGAGAGAACAGCAAAAAAAGCTAAGAATAGGTATGCTTAACAATAATTAAAGATTTTCAAATGCCGGGAAATCCCGGCATTTTTTATTTATATTGAGCAATAAACAAGCTAAAATGAAAATTGCTTTCCATGGCGCTGCTAGAACTGTAACCGGTAGCAAGCACCTAATTACGCTCAGTAACCAAACGCAAATATTACTAGATTGTGGCCTATTTCAGGGAATGGGTCATGCGACGGAGAAATTAAATGAATATTTTGGTTTTGATGCCAAACAAGTTACTCACGTAATCCTCTCTCACGCACACATAGATCATTGCGGACTTTTGCCTCGCTTAGTGGCACAGGGTTTCGAAGGCCGTATTTTTTGCACTTCAGCAACAATGGATCTCGCTCGGATTTTGTTAATGGATTCTGCGCACATACAGGAACAGGATGCAGACTATATGAATCGGCATCGTAGAGATGCAGAGGAAGTAGAGCAACCACTCTATACAGAACAAGATGTTATTAAAACAATTGGCCTTTGTAAAATTGTCGCTTATAATGATATTTTTGAAATAGCGCCGGACATTAAACTGCAATTTACGGATGCAGGCCACATTTTAGGAAGTGCTGCGGTCCATCTAAGTCTTCTAGAAAACGGAACAATAACAAAATTAACTTTTAGCGGCGATGTAGGCAGATACGGAGATCTACTGCTGAACAGTCCTCAGGTTTTCGAGCAGGCTGATTACATTGTGTTGGAATCTACTTATGGAGATTCCCTGCACAAAGATCTAGCGCCTATAGAACACCAATTGTTCCAAATGGTGGAACATACCTGTGTGGATAAAAAAGGCAAGCTTATCATCCCCGCTTTTAGCGTCGGAAGGACCCAAGAATTATTGTATGCCTTAAATGCGTTAGAGCTAAAAGGAAAACTTCCAGATGTTAGGTACTACGTAGACAGTCCGCTGTCCTCAAAAGCAACAGCAGTTTTAAAAAATCATCCAGAAGTTTATAATAATGGTGTTAAAGAAACGCTAAAAGTCGATCATGATGTTTTCGCTTTTAAAGGATTGGAGTTCATAGAAAGTGTAGAACAATCTAAAGCTTTAAACAGCGATCCGAGACCCTGCGTAATAATCTCTGCTTCTGGCATGGCCGATGCAGGTAGAGTAAAACACCATATAAAAAACAACATCAATAACAAAAAAAATACCATCTTATTGGTTGGATATTGCTCGCCAGGATCACTTGGCGGAGAATTAATGGCTGGCAAAAAGGTAGTGGATATTTTTCATAAAGATTATACTGTCGAAGCAGAGGTGGAAAGCATAAGATCTATGAGTGCACACGGCGATTATGAAGATTTATTACAGTTTGTTTCTTGCCAAGACCCTAAAAAGGTAATACAATTGTTTTTAGTGCACGGCGATTACGACGTACAGCAGCATTTTGCAAAAACACTAAACGACCACGGCTTTAATGATGTGCAAATACCAGAATATCACCAAGAATTTAAGCTCTCATAAAAGTTAATCATTCGCTTTAAGCAAAAAAATCATGGATGTTTTCGGGAGAGCAATTTTAGATTTTTACCAAACTGGCGAAGCTGACATACTGGTTTTGCATAATTCCTATGCAGAAGCAGAAGAAATGCCTGTCGACTTCTTTTTTAGAGACCAAGAAGAAATGCCAGACCTGGAATTAAGCGCGCTTCATTTATGCAAAGGAAAAATTTTAGATATTGGTGCCGGTGTTGGTAGTCATGCGCTAGTGTTACAAGGCTTTAATGTTGATGTAACTGCTCTAGATATTTCAGCGACAGCAGTGAAAATAATGAAAGATAGAGGCGTAAAAAAAGCTTTTGTGGCAGATATTTTTCAATTTGCCCCAAAAGAAACGTATGATACCATTTTAATGTTGATGAATGGTATCGGTCTCACCGGTTCTCTAGCAGGTTTTGAAAACTTCATCCACAACGCAAAAAAATTGCTAAATGTAGACGGTCAGATGCTCTTCGATAGCTCCGACATTTCGTACTTATATCAAGATTTACCAAAACCAACTGATAAGTATTTTGGAGAAGTTTCTTACCAATATGAATATAACGGCCAAACGGGTGATTGGTTCAACTGGGTATATCTCGACAAAGAAACCATCATAAAGACTGCAGAAAAAAACGGGGGCTATGCCGAAATTATTCTTGATGATGGCGAAGATCAATTTCTAGTTAAACTTACTTTTCCTGAATCGGCTTAAGGATTCGCTCTTTATTTAAATCAAATAAGAAAACATCAACATCTGCCGAACGAAATTGAGCTATTTTTTTGCCCATTTTTGAAAACTGGCAGATCAGATGCTTCGGTGGCGTCTCGCTATCGCGATAGTACCAAATTGGTTCATCAACCAAATCTCCGATGTCAGAAACAAAATAGGTATTAACCATCAACCAAACTCTCTTGCCTTCTAATTTTTTAAAATCTGGCTTAAGTTTCTTATAATAATCGTCGTAGTTATTAGAGCGATTTCTAACATCCGTTCCCTCTATTGCCTTAAACTTATATTTATTTATCATTTCGTAAACCTGCAACGCAGCCAAATCATTCCAATAAACATAAACCACATCACCGGCCTGAAAATGGTTATTAATGTAATTGAAAGCTTCTCTGTGAAAAGATCTTTTATGGAGAAAAAATTCTGTTGGATGAATAACGTAAATTGTTGATTGTACCAAAGGCGAAAAAATTATTAGCATCGCAGCCAATAAGGTAAAAGATTTAGATTTGAATTGAGCTGCCACAAAATCTACCGATGAACCGATGATGATTAAAAATATCGGAGCGATAAACACCCAGAACCGCTCTACCAATGGATAAAATTTTAAACCAGAAGCAAAAAAAGTAAACAAAATTGAAAAAGAAAAAACCATCAAATATTCTCTTTTTCCTTTTATTAACGCGTATATACCACTTAACAAAGCTATAATTGGGATAAACGGCATTTTTATTAATACCGCTAATATCTTATTGGAAAAGTTTGGCATAAAATTCCAGAGCAACCCTAATGGATAGTCAAACATCCTGTAAATAGTTAGGGGAAACCAGATTAAATCAGCAATATTTTTTGGGGGAAACGGCATAAAAGTGTGGTAGGCGTCAAACCAATATTTTGTCCACGGTGATTCTGCGTGCGCATGGATTATGAAGACATAATTTAAGAGAAAGCTCAACATCCAAACCAAAAAAACCGCTGCATTGCAATAAAAAAAACGCCAATTCTTGATGATTAAAAACTCTAAACTTAACCCTACAGCAATACCCGCAGCCACAAATATAGCTGCGTAAGAAAACCATAATGTGATTGCTCCGACTAGTGCCCAGACAATTCTAGACAATAGCGTATTTTTTTCTCGGTACTTAATATAAAAGTAAAGCAATAGCACGGTAGCGAAAAGTTCTGTTCCGTATTGCTTAACCTCCACGCTGTGATGTACAAAGGCAGGGGCGAGCGCTAAAATACCCACTGCAACCAACACGCCCCAATAATTTAAGAAAAACTTTGCAACCGGAATAAAGATAAATAGTGTGGCTATCCCAGAAATTAAAGACACCAGCCTTAAGATATATTCTGAGTTTCCAAATAAATTTATAAAAAGCTTAATCAGCCACAAGAAACCTAATGGTGCTTTCTGTTGCTTTAGAAGAGAAGTAGTGGCCAATTCGTAATAACTCTTTTTAAATAAACTTATGCTTAGATAAGTTTCATCCATCCACAACGAATGATTGTAAAAGTATTGGTATAGCCTAAAAAAAATTCCTAAAAAAACCAAGATCAACAAAAAAGTATGGGCCTTTTTATTTTCTGAACGAGATATGGTTTTAAAACTAAATAACATGTTTTTAAGAGATTAACTCAGTGCAATATCTAATTTTTTTCTAATTTTAAAAAGTTATCTTTTAGTATGCAGGTTATCGATTGGGACAAAATAGAACTAGTAGTGCTAGATGTGGATGGAACGCTATACAATCAAACGTTGTTGAGAAAAAAAATGTTGAAGGTTCTATTGAAACATTTTTTTTTACGGCCTTGGCAGCTTAAAGAGTTATGGATACTGTACCATTTTAGAAAGGAACGAGAAAACCATGCTGGATTTATTGGCACAAACCTAGAACAAAAACAGTATGAGTGGTGTCAGACCAAAACAAATGCTTCAGTAGAAAAGATTAAAGCAATTGTTAATAAGTGGATTTTTGAAGCCCCAAATAAATTTTTATTACCTTTTGTCTTCTCTGGCGTGCACACATTCTTTAAAGACTTAAAATACAAAGGAATTGCAGTAGCAACTTTATCAGATTATAACGCAAAAGCGAAATTAGCCAGCTTGAAGCTTGCTACCGATTTAAATGTCAGTGCAACAGATGTTGAAATTAATGCACTAAAACCAGCCGTTAACGGATTGAATTATGTATTGAGGCATTTCGACATCGAAAACCCTCAAAAATGTCTTTATATTGGAGACAGACTGGAGTTAGACGGAGCATGTGCATCAAATACTGGCGTACAATTCCTCTTGATGAATGAAAGCGCCGCAGTTACCGACTTTTACTTAGCTTTATCTAAACAATTAATGAAATAATTACTAACATGATTTCGCACTCGTCCCAAACCGATAGCGTGGCTTCCGCAGCCAGCCATATCTTTCAAAAAACCGCAGGGTTAAAACAATACATCAAAATAGCAAGGGTTGATAACTGGATAAAAAACGTCTTTATGCTGCCCGGCATGGTTTTCGCACTGGCGCTTTTTCATACGCCATATAGCAATCAGTTATTGGTAAAAATAATTTTTGGCTTATTAAGCATTTGTCTCATTGCTTCTGCAAATTATGTTATAAACGAATTTTTAGACGTTGATTACGATCGATTTCATCCGCTCAAAAAAAAACGTTCACTAGTTGTTACAAAAGTAAATCCGAAGATCATTTATATAGAATATACTTTTTTAGCCCTCGTCGGTTTGGGCTTAGCTTCAACGGTATCTATAAAGTTTCTGGTCACAGCAACTGTTTTGCTCTGCATGGGCGTCATCTATAACGTCCGTCCGTTTAGAAGCAAAGAACGTGTTTTTTTAGATGTCCTTTCAGAATCTATCAATAACCCGATTAGATTTGCAGCCGGCTGGTTTATTTTCAGTCCTGCGCTGGGCATTCCGAATACCAAATGGGATTTGGATTGGATCAATACATTTCCTCCCTTAAGTATAATGCTGGCCTATTGGATGGGCGGCGCATTTTTAATGGCGACCAAGCGTTTTGCAGAATTCAGACTTATAGGCGATGCTGAACTGGCTGGATTATACCGACGGTCATTTAAGTTTTATACAGAAAATAGCCTACTCGTTTCAATGTTTTTCTATGCAATAACCTGTGCATTTTTTATGGGTATTTTTTTAATTAAAGATCGAATAGAATTACTAGTCAGTTTTCCATTTTTTGCGTTGCTATTTTCTTGGTATTTAAGAATCGGGCTATTAAATGACTCTCCTGTACAAGGTTCAGAAAAATTGTATGTGCGCAAGTGGTTTATGACTTACTTGGTATTATTTGCCATTTTAATTTGTGTTTTGATGTTTGTAGACATCCCTTGGTTACATTGGTTTTTACAGAATGCAAATAATTACTAGTGGTTAGTAAATTCATGAAGAAAGACAACTATGATTTAGTGGTGGTAGGAACCGGCTTCGCTTCTTCCTTTTTTTTAAAAAAATACCTTTCGAAAGCTAAACCAACAGTAAATGTTTTAGTGCTAGAGAGAGGCTATAATTATCCTCACGCAGAGCGATTGAAACTTAAAAGAGGCGAACCGACAGCGTTTGAAAAATATGAAGAGCCATGGGAAAAAGCCATTTTAAATGTAAATAAAGAAAAGCGTTGGCCATTTACCACCGGAATGGGCGGTTGCTCTAATTGTTGGTGGGGTTGCACGCCTAGATTTATGCCGAGCGATTTTAAAATGAAAACAACTTATGGCATCGAGCAAGACTGGCCTGTAGATTACAACGATTTAGACCCATATTATTACGAGGCAGAAGAGCTAATGTCTGTTTCTGGGCCCGAGGATACGCCTTTCCCCAGAAAAGGAAAATATCCGCTTCCACCGCATGAATTCAGTTTGGTAGATAAAATTCTTCATAAAACCTACGGCAACAAATACATTAGTCAACCTTCTGCACGTGCAAGTCGTGCCACCAAAGGAAGAAATCAGTGTATGAGCTCTAGCGCCTGCGATGTTTGTCCGAAAGACGCAAAATTTACCATAGAAAATTCTCAGATTGGGGTTTATGAAGATGAAAGGGTAGAATTAGTCTATGGTGCCCAAGTTTACAGTCTTACGCTCCAAAATGATAGTGTAAAAGAAGTATTGTTTGTAAAAGATGAGAAGGAGCAAAAAGCTGTAGGCGAAACCATCGTTCTAGGTGCAAATCCTTTTTTTAATTGTAATATTCTACTTAATGCAGGCGATAAAAATAAATTTACAGGAAGGGGTTTTGGAGAACAACTGGGCACGCAGGTTTTAATTTATTTAGATGGGATGAGCAATGCTGGCGGCAGCACTTGGGTAAATGCAAACGGTTACATGCTTTATGATGGCGACCATAGAAAGGATTTTGCCGGTTGTTTGATGGAAGTGAGCAATGCACCTTATTATTTCCGTTTAGAAAAAGACAAGTGGCTAAATATGGCCAGTATTAGGATGCTTTTTGAAGATTTGCCACAAGACACCAATAACATCACCACCACAGAAAATAGATTTGTGCCGAAAGTAACGTTTAGTGGCAGATCAGAGTATACATTGAAGGCAGTAGAAAATATGAAGTTAAAAATGCCCAAAATTCTATCTTGTTTACCAGTAGAAAAATTAGAATTTCTAGAACCCTTCCCAAATGAAGGGCATATTATAGGAGGCACTAGAATGAGCACAAATGCAAGTTTAGGTGTTGTTGATAAACACTTAATTCATCATCAATATAGAAATCTTTTTGTGCTTGGTGCCGGTGCTTTTACCACTTTTTCGCCGTCAAACCCAAGTTTAACACTCTCTGCACTTTCGTTATGGGCTGCAGATAAATCTTTTTAATAGCATGAAAAGGCGAAATTTTATAAGGTTATCTGGAGTGGCACTCGGCGTGGCTATTATTCCCCCAGCCCTGTACTTTGTTGCTCCATCTATAAAAGAATTTGCGGTCACTTTAATCACAAAAGAATTGTCTTATTTACAACTGGCACCAAACATTGCAGCGCAATATGTGAACGACTATTTCGAACACAACAAAAACAATCTATTAGAAACGGCAAAATGGAAAACCTTTTATTATTTAAACTATACTATTAAAGATTCCAATTCACTCACAGAATTGGTAAGATACTTTCTATTGTCGACAGATTTTTTCATCTACAAAACTGATACCTCAAGAGAAATAAACTATTTAGGACTCTACAGCCCATATAAATCTCCCATCCCAAATCCTTTTTCCTTTGTAATTTATCCTCCGACGTCTATTTAAGAAGCATAGATCTTAAAGAAAAAAATCATGCACACAGATGCTATTTTTGCATCAAAAAATCAAATTTGTTAAAAAATTAAAACTAATGTTTCAAAGTGTTTGCAAATGCCAAAAATAATCTGCTATTTTACGCCTCGATAAAAACAATAAGCATGATCAATAACTCTTCAATTATAACAACCATAATTATTACCGGCGGGATTTACGAGCGGGACTAGTTTGTTGTACATTGAAAAAACATAAACATACAGAAGACGTCCCGATAAACAATCGGGACGTTTTTTTTTAACAATAAATTATGAAAATTTTAAAATTCGGTGGAACATCTGTAGGTACAGCCGAAAATATAAGAACACTGCTGGGCATTGTTGCTGAAGAATCTGGTTTTGACAATCCTGTTGTAGTCTTGTCTGCTTTGAGCGGTGTAACAAATTTACTAACAGAAATGGCAGAGAGCGCCGAGCTAGGAGAAGATTATGATGTTTCTCTGAAGGAAATAGAAGCCAAACACTTCGCCGTAGTCAGAACGCTGTTACCTGCAGCAGCGCAAAATCCAGTTTTTACTAAGCTAAAAATCTTCTTTAATCAACTCGAAGAGTTATTATCGGCAGTTAGCAATTTAAAAGAGCTCAGCCTGCAAACCAAAGACCATATTCTAAGCTATGGAGAACGCTGCTCCACTGTATTGGTGGCACACATTGCCTCACAAACGTTAAAATCAGCTATTTTTGTTGACGGTTCTGAATTAATTAAAACAGACGATAACTATGGCCAAGCAAAGGTAGATACGGCCCTTTCAGAACTGTTAATAAATGATTTCTATCAAGCCAATGCGAACCACATTCTTTTTGTAACAGGATTTATCGGCACCAATAATGCCGGAAGATTGACTACACTTGGCCGCGGAGGTTCTGATTATACTGCAGCGATTTGGGGCGCTGCAATAAAAGCAAGCGAAATACAAATCTGGACGGACGTAAATGGCATGATGACTGCCGACCCGAGAATGGTTAGGAAAGCTTTTTCACTGCCAGAGCTAAGCTACACAGAAGCCATGGAACTGAGCTATTTTGGCGCAAAGGTGATCTATCCGCCAACAATGATTCCAGCTTTTTTGAAAAAAATTCCTATCGTAATTAAAAATACGTTCCAACCAGACTTTGAAGGAACTTACATCAGAAGCGACGTACAGACTTCCAAACTGCCTATTAAAGGAATTTCTTCCATTAATCAAATTAGCATTATTAATCTAACCGGAAGTGGTATGGTTGGAAAAGCTGGTTTTAGTGGCAGGTTATTCTCGTTACTATCTAGAGAGCAGATTAACATTGTACTTATAACTCAATCTAGTTCTGAACACAGCATCACTTTTGCTGTAAAGCCAAGCGATGCCAATACAGCGATAAATTTTATACAGAAGGAATTTGAACTGGAACTTGAAGCTAAAAAGCTCGAATATCCAGTAGTAGAAAACAACCTATCTGTGCTTGCCATCGTGGGCGAAAACATGAAACGTACGCCAGGTATGAGCGGTCGCTTGTTCCACTCTTTAGGTAGGAACGGCATAAATGTTCGTGCAATCGCACAGGGAAGTTCAGAATATAACATTTCTGTGATCATCTCCGCCACTGATCTTTCGAAAGCAGTAAACGCTGTACATGATGCCTTCTTTACCGATTTAAAAAGAACATTAAATATTTTCTGCTTGGGAACAGGAAACATCGGCAAAACCTTATTTGCGCAATTAAAAGAGCAAATGCCTTTCTTGGCTGCAAATAATGATTTGCAAGTGAAGGTAGTGGGCATTAGTAATACTCGGAAAATGGCTTTTGACGCCAATGGATTATCGCTGGAAAACTGGGAAAATCATCTGACCGACCATGGACAACCAGCAGAATTAAAAACCTTTATACAGCAGATGAAGGATTTAAACCTGCCAAACTGCGTTTTTGTAGACAATACCGCTAGTGAAGTTCCAATCAGTTTCTATCAAACCGTTTTTGAAAGTAGCATTTCCATTGTAACGTGTAATAAAAAAGGGAACTCAGCTAGTTTCGCACAGTATAAATCTTTTAAAGATACCGCAAGAAAGTTTGGTGTAGATTTCTATTACGAGACGAATGTTGGCGCCGGACTTCCAATCATCAGAACACTTAAAGAACTAATGATTAGTGGCGATAAAGTTGCTAAAATAGAAGCCATATTGTCTGGTACGATCTCGTACATCTTCAATAATTTTAAAGGCAGTAAAGGTTTTTACGAAACGGTAAAAGAGGCGCAAGAACTCGGCTATACCGAACCCGATCCCCGAGACGATTTGAATGGAAAAGACTTTATGCGAAAGATGCTCATCTTGGCTCGAGATGCAGGCTATCCTTTAGAATCGGTCGACGTAAAAATTGATAATATTTTGCCCGATGCCTGTTTAAATGCTACGAGTGTAGAAGATTTTTATGAGCAACTTCAGCAAAACGCTCCTTATTTCGAAGACTTAAAAAACACCGCAAAAGAACAAAAAAAGGTGTTACGTTATATTGGTCAATTAGAACATGGAGAAGTGTCTATTAGCTTGCAAATGGTAGATGAGAATCACCCTTTCTACATGCTTTCTGGCAGCGATAATGTAATCTCTTTCACAACAGACAGATACAAGGACAGACCATTGGTAGTAAAAGGTCCGGGTGCAGGGGCAGAAGTGACAGCTGCTGGAGTTTTTGCAGATATTGTAAATGTTGGAACACCTTAAGCCCCCCAACCCCTAAAGAGGAGCGGAAAAATGATAAAAGAAATTTAAGATAATAAATGAACGATAGAAAGATAAAATCCCCCTTTGGCGGTTTGGGGGAAGTAAAAGTTTTTGCGCCAGCAACAGTGGCAAATGTAGTTTGCGGTTTTGATGTACTCGGCTTCGCCGTAAATGAACCCGGCGACGTGGTAGATATGAAGCTAACCGATAAGCCAGGAGTTATTATTACCAAAATAACCGGAGACGACGGTAAATTGCCATTGGCTCCAGAAAAGAATACAGTAAGCGCTAGCGTACAATATTATCTAAAACACATCAATAGGTTAGACATTGGCGTGGAAATAGAACTTCATAAAAAAATGCCTATTGGTAGCGGACTTGGTTCTAGCTCTGCCAGTACCGTTGCGGGTTTATTTGCCATCAATCATTTAATGGGAAGCCCTTTATCAGCTATGGAATTAGTTCCTTTTGCCATGAAAGGTGAAGAATTGGCCTGTGGATATGGACATGCCGACAATGTTGCACCCGCATTATTGGGCGGTTTTGTGTTGATAAGAAGTTACGACCCTTTAGATGTGATTTCTTTGCCAACGCCGCCAAATATGTTCGCCGCAATTGTTTACCCAGAGGTAGATGTTCCAACAAAAGATGCCCGCCAAATGATCAAGAGTAAAGTGCTCTTGAAAGATGCCGTTACCCAATGGGGCAACGTTGCCGGACTTGTAAGCGGTTTGTTTATGCAAGATTTTGATTTAATTGGACGCAGCATGAAGGATGTTTTGATTGAGCCAACACGCTCCATCTTGATTCCCGGATTTGACGATTTGAGAAAGATTGCGATGGATATTGGCGCAATTGGTTTCGGCATTTCAGGCTCTGGACCTTCGGTATTTGCACTTACAAAAGATAAAGAAACGGCCGATAAAATTGTTGAGGAACAACAGCAATATTTAAAAGCGTTAGAAATTGAAAGTAAGACTTTTGTTTCTTCAATAAACGCAGAAGGACCAAGAATACTTTAAAACTTTTTTAAATTTCGAACCGTCCAACCTCAGGTTGTCATGCTGAGCCTGTCGAAGCATATTTTTAAAAGGGTCTTCGATAAACTCAGACTGACAGGCGAATAAAACTTAAACAATGGCTTACTTATTTTCTATTTACCAACCGTATGAAACTCTACAGCACCAACAATAAAAATCACCTTGTCTCTTTTAAAGAGGCAGTTTTTAATAGTTTACCTCTAGATAAAGGTCTTTATATGCCGGAAACCATTCCGCAGTTGAAACCTTCTTTTATCGATTCCATTGAGAATAGATCTCTACAAGAAATTGCTTTTGAGGTGGCCTCCACCCTGCTTAAAGACGAAATTCCTAAAGAAGATTTAAGAGCTATTATTAATGAAGCGATAAATTTTGATGCGCCTGCAATAAAACTTGATGAAAAAACTTTTGTCTTGGAGCTCTTCCATGGTCCGTCGCTTGCATTTAAAGATTTTGGCGCACGATTTATGAGTCGGGTGATGGGCTATTTTTTAAATCCAGATGAAAAATTATTGGATGTTTTAGTTGCGACTTCCGGAGACACCGGTGGAGCCGTTGCCCTTGGTTTTTTAAATGTAGAAAACACCAGAGTTACCATTCTTTATCCCAAGGGGAAAGTAAGCGAAATACAAGAACTACAGCTTACTACCAACGGCAATAACATTCGAGCGATAGAAATAAACGGCACATTTGATGATTGCCAAGCTCTGGTAAAAGAAGCCTTTGGAGATGATGAGTTAAGGTCTGAACTTAGGCTAACCTCTGCAAATTCAATCAATATTGCACGAATGATCCCGCAGACCTTCTATTATTTCTATGCCTATGCACAACTAAAGAAATTAGGCTTTAAAGAGGTTATTTTTTCAATCCCTAGTGGCAACTTTGGCAACATCGGAGCCGGTATCATAGCCTATAAAATGGGTTTACCGGTAAAACAATTCATTGCAGCGACCAATGTAAATGACACCGTTCCCCGATTTCTAAACACTGGTATTTATCACGCAAAACCTTCTATACAAACCTACTCGAATGCGATGGATGTAGGCGCTCCAAGTAATTGGGTACGCATTATGGATTTGTTCAGCGAAGAAATAGTAGAATTAAAGAGTGTTATCTCTTCCAAAAGCTTTAACGATGAGGAAACCTTAGCAGGCATCAAAGAAATTTTTGAAAACTTCGATTATGTAGCCTGTCCACATACCGCGATTGCTTATCTTGCCATTAAAAAATATAGGATAGAACATCCAAACGATAAAAGTGCAGCTGTCTTTTTGTCTACTGCGCATGCTTGCAAGTTTCCAGACATTTTCCCAAAAAATATTGCTAAGCGTATCGAAATTCCTGCACAGGTTTCAACGCTTGCTGATAAACCCAAACACGCTGATCAATTAGAACCAGAATTTAACGGATTTAAAAAGTATCTGTTAAAAAAATAGTTGAGTTGTTCCACTAGAAATCTTCCACAAACAAACTGAACAGAAATTTGTTAAAATTTACCAATAGTAGCATCATACTATATAAACCAGACAAATGATCAATACCATTCTTTCTACACTGTTTTCTAACACATTACTTAAATCTATCGAGGTAAGTTATAAAAACTTTGTAGCACAATTGCCAGACATTTTGTTGGGAATTTTAGTCATTGCTGTAGGGATTTTTCTTTCTAAAAAACTATCACAACTGTTTAGAAAAACCATCCGTAATAAAACGGAAGATCCCATCATGACCAACTTTTTAAGTAAGACCATTAAAATAATCTTAATCGTTATAGTTGTTCTTTTCGGATTAAAAGTTGCCGGTTTAGATGGTATTTCTACAGCTCTAGTAACCGCAGCCGGTGCATCTGCAGTAATTATTGGCTTTGCCTTTAAAGACATTGGAGAAAATTTCCTTGCCGGAATTATCTTGTCATTTAATAGACCATTTCACATTAACGATACCATCAAAAGCGGTGAAATTTTTGGCAAAGTAAAATCAATGGAGTTTAGGTATACCAAGGTTAAAACTTTTGACGGACGAGATGTATACATTCCGAACAGTGATGTGCTCAAATTACCGTTATTTAACTATACGGAGGATGGTTTGTTTAGGTGGGATTTTGTAGTCGGCATCGCTTACGAAGATAATATTGACGCAGCACATGATCTAATTTTAGCAACCGTAAACAGTACAGAAGGTGTTTATCAAGATGAAGATCATGAAACCTATGCAACTGTTGATGAGCTTTCTGTTAGCACGGTAAATATTAAAATCTTCTTTTGGGTATCAACCAAAGAGTTTAGAAAAGATGCGGTTAAAAAACGTGGAGAAGTAATTACCACGGTCAAGAACGCTTTAGAGCAAAACGGTTACAGCTTGCCTGCAGATATTCAAGAAATTAAGCTTTATGGAAGTCAGAAAGCAATACCGGTTTCGATAATGAAAGGTAATGTTGAAGTACAGCCTTCTAAATAAAGTTTAAAATTAATACCGTCTTATTTTCTTTGGACGTTTTGGTCTGATGTTAAAGAAGTTTAAGCGCATTACAATAATGTGTTATTTGACGAATTGGCCTAAAAGTTATAAATGATTGGTTAATGAGAGAAAATAACTGACTCATCTCTGCCAATCATAAACAAATTCCGTCATTTATCTCTACAATCAATAGATCCCTTGCTCCATTCACTTCAACCCTTCGAGACCAAAATCCTCGAATAGATAAGAAGCTTGAGTTTTTGTAAATTTGCAACAAAGGAATAGACAAATGTTTAGACATACGGGGAGAGGGAGAACCTATTCACATAATCTTAAATTAGCATCCATCTTATCAGGAGTTGCCGGGATAGTAAACATTACCGGGGTTTTAGGGTTGCATACATTAACTACAAACGTTACCGGCCATTTCGCGTTTTTCTCAGAAGAACTTTCATTAAATAATTTTAATATCGCCTTTGTCTATCTCGGTTACATACTATTCTTTTTGTTTGGTGCCTTTGTATCGAGTTTGATAATGGAATGGGTGCCAAAACATAGGCCTCACACTTCTTATCTTATCCCAATATTTATTGAGATAACTATTTTGCTAGCAGTTGGCTTTTCTGCACCCTCGCTGCACGAGAAGCGTTCACCGTTTTTCATTTTGCTAGCCGCCGCATTATTGTTTTCCATGGGATTACAAAACGCCTTGGTAACCAGGGTATCAAAATCGGTAGTGCGTACCACACACCTTACCGGTTTGTTTACTGATTTGGGGATAGAACTTTCCCAATTATTCTTTCATAAAAACGTTGAAATTAAAAAGCAACTCAATAGAAGTATCCTCCTCAAATTGATGATTATAACCTGTTTTTTTAGCGGGGGAATTATTGGAGGTTTTTTGTTTGGTCATTTTGCAATGAAAACGTTAATTTTCCCCGCAGCTCTATTGTTATTTACGTTGTGGTATGATCGTCTGCTATTTCGCTTCTATAATTTGAAACGGAAATATCGGGTCAAACCTAATCCCGACAAGTTAATTAGTATCCCCGATTAGGATTCTTGTAATGTTGTGTGGCTCTAAAAAAAATAGCCAGATTGGTTTAATGCGCACTGTTAATTGTTTTGAAGTGTGATTTAAAGAATTTGGGCGTTACCCTGAAGAGGGTCGCGCTTTACGTTCCAATCTTTTTGATCGTTCCTCACAAAAAGGATTTCCTCTGCAATCGCTAACCGTTAGTTTGTAAAGTGATAAATAATACGGAAATTTAAAAGGAAGCAGAGGTGAACTATAATCGCTAATAAGTTTGAGACTTACTTTGCGT